>DATBGJ010000089.1:0-4236 GCA_036558045.1 Thermoanaerobaculia bacterium | reverse complement strand
CGGCCGACTTCGACGGCGATGGGACCTCCGACTTGGTCATCTATCGGAACGGCACGTGGCTGTTCTTCCCGCCGCCGCCGTAATTTCCTAGCGCTCATGAATTCGGGCCGCTGAGCTGCCGGACGAAGTCGCGCACGATGGCGAACACCGCATCGCCCGGCTCGCTGAGCTGGCGGATGGCGCTGTAATGGGTCCGGCCCGGAAGGATCTTGTACTCGGCCGCATTGCCCAGTGCGCGGGCGTCCTCGACGAACTTCTCGTCGGTCTTCAACCCTACTCCCGCCATATGGGCCGCGTCAGGCAGGTGGGACCTCCCTCAGCCTTGAGGGAGATCTCGCGGCCGCGATAGGTGAGGACCTCGCAGCCGGCTTCCTCCAGCCGCCGGCGGGTCACCGGATTGCCTTCGAGCATCAGGGCCTTGCGCGGCGCGAGCGCCAGCACGTTGGGTCCCTGGCTGGGAAACTCCTCTTCGGGCACCTCGATCAGACGAATTCCCCGCTCGCGCAGCAGCCGCCAGAAGGGAACGGCGAGAAGCGGTGGATAGATCACCGCGAGGTCGTGGTCCACCAGGCTGATCAGGGAGAGCAGGTGGAGACACGCCTCGGGACCGCCGAAGTACGGCAGCTCGACGGGCACGACTTCGACGCCGAGAGGCGCGAGGATCTCGCGGAGCTGCCGCAGGCCTTCGGCGTTGGTGCGGAATCCGAGGCCGGCCGCCAGGGTGTCGTGGTCGAGCCAGAGGAGGTCGCCGCCTTCCGCGGTGGCTTCACCCTGCAGCGCGCCGAGGATGGGAACGCCGATCTCGGCGAGCCGGCGGCCCAGGGCTTCCTCCTCGCCGCGGCGCAGGGCCTTGCCCATGCGCAGGAGCACGGCGCCGCGGTCGGTGATCAGGGCGGGATCGAAGACGTAGATCGAGTCCGCGCGCTCCGGCTGCGGCGCCGCATGCTCGATGACCTCGGCGCCGGCGGCGCGCAGCAGGTCCGTCAAGGCGTCGTGCTCGCGCCGGGCCTCCTCCAGATCCGGCCGCGCCGTGTAATGCCAGCGCGCCGGATCGGCGTCGCCAAAGGCCGCGTCCGGCCGGCGGACGAGGACCCGCCGGAGCGGAGCGACCATGCTTTGGCAGCCGTAGCGCACAGGGGCGCCATCCTAGCAAAGCCGGCGATCGACTAGCTGAGCGCGCCCGCCGCCACGCTCGTCGCGCGCACGAGATCGCCGTGGATGCGGCGCAGCATGTGCTCGAAATACATCTTGTAGCCGGCGCAGTAGAAGTCTTTCTCCTCCAGCACCCGGGAATCCTTGAGGGAGTGGAACATGCAGCCGCTGTAGCAGAGGTCGTAGAAAGCGCACCTGGCGCAGCCCTCGAGGACCTTCTTCTCGCGCTCCTCGATCTGGCTGAAGAGGACGGTCTCGGCGACTTCCTCGGGCGCCATGTCATGGATGTTGCCGTACTCGAAGGCCGGCTCGCCCTGGAACATGCCGCAGGGGAAGAGGGCGCCGTCGGGAGAGATGCCGAGGAAGAAGTGGTGACAGCTCTTGGTGAAGAAGCAGCTATGCGCCACCTCGACGCCGAGGATGCGCGCCACGTGCTGACCGAAGGGCTCGATCTGGATGGACGGCTCCGGATCGTCGAACCAGAGGTCGAACATGCGGACCATGAAAGCGCCCCACTCCTCGGCCGTGATGCCGAGGTCGGCGCCGATCTCCGTATCGGCGAGACCGGAGCGGGTGAGGGCGTTGAGCTTCATGTGCATCCCCTCCGCCTTGAAGCCGCTGTAGACCGCTTCCGGATCGTCGACGTTGTTCTTGTTGATGACGACGATGGCCGCGGGCTGCTGGCCCCGCTGGTAGAGGCGCCGCGCCGCGTCCACGGTGATCTCGTGAGGCGAGCGGCCGTCGCCGGCGCCGCGCATCTGGCGCGAGCTGTCGTTGACGGTCCTGGCGCCGTCCATGCTCAGCCCGATGCCGAAGTCGTTGGCGAGCAGGAAGTCCATCATCTCGTCGTCGAGGTGGGTGGCGTTGGTCTGCGTGGCGTTGCTGAAGGCGACGCGCGTCGGACGCGCCTGCTGCTCGGCGAGGATCTGCTCGAAGAAGGCGCGGCCGCGCAGCAGGGGCTCGCCGCCGTGCCAGACGAACTGCACGTTCTGGAAGTAGCTGGAGTCGAGGAACGCCCGCACGATCCGCCGCGCCGTCTCGAGCTTCATCGTCTTGTGGAAGATCGACGGCTCGATGAAGCAGTAGCGGCACTTCATGTCGCAGGCGTTGGTGACCTTGATGATCAGGGTGACGGTAGGGCTGATCATGGCGATGCGTCTCCGCAGGGGTGGTGACCGGCCAGGGCGGCGAGGCGGTCCTCGACGCGAGCGAGCTTGCGATCGAGATTGGCGAGCGCCGCGTCGCGCCGCACCGCCGCGCTCTCGATCGCCACCAGCGCGTAGGGATTTCCCCAGAAGTCGTACTGCCGGACGGTGGCCGGGTAGGCGTCGAAGTCTTCCGCGTACCAGCGCGAACGGTGGTGATCGGGCGGCTCGCGGCCTTCGCGGCGCCAGCCGTCGCCGAGCGGGATGCGCAGCACCACGCAATCCGCGGCCAGGCCGCAGGCGGTGTCGAGGAGCCGGCGGGCTTCGTCCTTGGGGAGGTGCTCGAGGACGTCGCCGAAGAGGATCACGCCGTAGGCGGTCTCGGCGGCGCGGCGCGGCACCTCATCACGAATGTCGCCGATGTAAACGTGGCTGTAGAGATAGTGCGAGTGCGCCTGCACCCGCTCGGGAGCGATCTCGATGCCGTCGATCCGCGTGGTCCACTGGTCGCGCTGGATGCGCCCCGACCAGACGTCGAGGTATTGGCGCAGCAGATGTCCCCAGAGGCCGAAGCCGATCCCCGCGTCGAGCACCGCGGCGGGACGGCGCTCGACGATCGTCGCCAGGCAGTCCTCCATGCCCTGCCAGATGCTCAGCGGCATGGCACGGCCTCCTCTGCACGGAGAGCATGGACGGACACGGCCGACACGTCGCAGAGCGCGCGGCGGACCGCGTGGACGAAGCCGTCATCCAAGGCCGCCAGGTCATCTCGATCCCATTGATCCCAGAGGTGGCGCAGCGCCGCCGCCGGGGAGAGACCATCCAACTCGCGGATCGCCTCGACCCAGGCGCGGGGCAGATCGAGATCGGCCGGCGGGAGGTCGAACGGTGGGGCGGCCCCCAGATCCTCCGCCGCGACGTGCGCGAGCAGGCGGAGAGTGCGGGAGCGGCCGAAGCGCCGGCGGGCGGCATCGGAGATCTCGCGCGCCGGCACCCGCTGCGGCGCGCTCAGGACGTCGTAGACCGCGCGCAACATCTCGTCCTCGCGCGCGTGCGGACCCTCGGCGTCGAATTCCACGCCGACCAACTTACCGCCGGGTTGGTCGAGGACCTCGGCGAAGCCGTCGTAGCGGGGCGCGACCGCGGGCGTGCCGCAGGCCAGGGCCTCGGCGGGGGCGCGGCCGAAGGTCTCGAAGTGGCTGGTGGCGGCGGTGACGAAGACGTCGGCCGCGCCGTAGAGATCGACCAGGTCTTCGGCGCCGGGCCGCGCCACGAAGCACACGCCCGACTCGGGACCGAGCTCGCGCCGGATGGTCGCCACGTAGTCCTCGTCGATCACGTGGCTGGCGAGCACCACCTGGAGATCGGGAAAGAGGATGCGCGCCTTGAGCGCCACCCGCAGGAGGCGGTAGAGATCCTTGTCGGCCTGGCAACGGCCGGCGAAGAGCAGCAGCCGCCCGTGTGGAATGGCGAGCCGTTCGAGGACCTCGAAAGCTCGCGGACGCGGGCGGAAGCGGTTGTCGTCGATGCCGTAAGGCTCGCCGACGTGGGCGCCGACGCCGAGCCGCTGATAGATCCGGGCCGAAGGCGTCGAGCCCAGGAAGACGCGGTCGCGGGGATCGCGGAAACGGCGGTAGAGGCTGGCCGCGGCCACGTCCCACCACTGCCGCGGGTTCAGATACGGCAGGATCGTCACCCCGCCCGCGTAACCGTGACTGCGCAGCAGCGCCGCCCAGAGAAAGCCGCCCGGCCCCTCGGCGATGACCCAACGCGTCCGCAGCAGCGAGGCCAGGGGCGCGGCCAGCGAGGCGAGATCCGGCAGCGGCGCCGCGGGCCGGCGATTGAGGTCCGGCACGCCGTCGGGCTGCCGGATCTCGCAGGCGAAAGCGTCCGCCACCCAGCGGGCCTCGGTGCTCGTGCTGTCCGGTTCGAACGGAAC
>DATBGJ010000088.1:0-1754 GCA_036558045.1 Thermoanaerobaculia bacterium | reverse complement strand
TGGACCGGGTTGAAGAAGTGCATCCCCACCACCCGCTCGCGGTGCGGCGTGCGCTCGCCGATGCCGGCGATGGAGAGGGACGAGGTGTTGGAGGCGAGCACCGCGTCCTCCCGCGCGTGCTTCGCCGTCTCGGCGAAGACTTCCTGCTTGACGCCCAGGTTCTCGACGATGGCCTCGATCACCAGGTCCGCCCGGCCCAGGCCCGAGTAGTCGAGCGTCGGGTGGAGAAGAGCCATCTTGCGCTTGGCCTCCGGAGCGGCGAGCCGCCGCCGCTGCACCTGCTTCTCGAACAATCCCGCCGCGTGCTGCATGCCGCTCGCCAGCGCCTCCGCGCGCACGTCCTTCATGCGCACGGGCAGGCCCGTCTCGGCGGCGATGAGCTGGGCGATGCCGCCGCCCATCACGCCGGCGCCGAGCACCGCCGTCGCGGTCACCGGGCGCGGCTCGGCGCCGGGCAGCCCGGTCTCCTTCTTGGCGTCCTCGGTGAGCCGGAAGACGTGCACGAGGTTCTTCGAGATGCGCGAGGTGGCGAGCTCGGCGACGGCGCGGGCCTCGGCGTCGAAGCCGGCCTTGACGCCGTCCTCGATGCCCACCCGCACCACCTCGATGGCGCGCAGGGGCGCCGGATAATGCCCGCGCGTCTGCTCCAGGGTCTTCTTGCGCGCCTGATCGAAGAGGATCTTGCGGCCCACCGGGTTCTTCTCGAGGAGGGCCTCCTTGAGATCGAACCCGCCCTCGTCGCGGCGGGGCTTGTCGGCCCGCGCCAGCGCGAAGTCGCGCACCTCGTCGAGAAAGCGGGCGTCCGGCAGCAGGGCGTCGACGAGCCCGAGCTTCAGCGCCTTGCGGCCGGCGACGGTCTTGCCGGTGAGGATGAGGTCCAGCGCCTCGGCGATGCCGATGCGGCGCGGCAGCCGCGTCGAGCCGCCCCAGCCGGGGAGGATGCCCAACCGCACCTCGGGCAGGCCCATCTTCGTGTCCTCGCGGTCGCTGGCCACCCGGTACGTCGAGGCGAGCGCGATCTCCAGCCCGCCGCCCAGGCAGACGCCGCGGATGGCGGCCACTGTCGGGAACGGCAGCGATTCCCAGGCCGAGAACAGCCGGTGGCCCGCGCGCGAGCCGGCCTCCGCCTCCACCGGGTCCGTCACCCGCGCGATCTCCTCGACGTCGGCGCCGGCGATGAAGCTCCCCGCCTTGCCGGAGAGCAGGATCAGGCAGCCGATGTCACGCCGCGCCGCGACCTCTCCGAGGACCTCCTCCAGCTCCTGGAAGGCGGCGCGGGTGAAGACGTTGACCTTCTTCTCCGGCGAATCGAAGGTCAGCGTCGCCAGGCGGTCGGCGCCGACTGCGAGGTGGAAGATGGAGGGCACGTTAGCCTCCCCCCTTCTGATCCGCCTCCGCGTACAGCCGGTCGATGACCGCGCCGTACTTCTGATTGATGACGCGGCGCTTCACCTTCTGGGTCGGCGTCAGCTCGCCCGTCTCCAGAGTGAACTCGTCGGGCAGGAGCTCCCAGGCGACGATCTTCTCGAAGCCGGCGAGCCCGGCGTTGACCGCCTCCACTTCCTTCGCCACCAGCGCCCGCACCTGCTCGTTGGCGACCATCTCCCGCGGGCTCAAGGTCCCGAGCCCCTGCCGCTCGGCCCAGCTCTTGAGGGCGTCGAAGTCCGGCACCAGCAGCGCCGAGAGGAACTTCCGGCGGTCGCCGATCACCACCGCCTGGCCGATGTAGCGGCTGCTCTTCAGCGAGTTCTCGA
>DATBGJ010000087.1:0-1844 GCA_036558045.1 Thermoanaerobaculia bacterium | reverse complement strand
TCCGGGGTAGGACTTCCCACCGCCCGCGGCGATCCAGCCGCCGATGCGTTCGGAAATGCGTTGCGGTTTGCCGTCGATCATCAGGTCGTCGACCTCGACGAGAGCGTAGTCGGCTGCGTTCGGAACCTTGCCTCCGCCGTTGAACCAGGTGCTGGAGACGAGGCCGCCGGTCAGCGACCACCTGCCGTAAGGAGCCATGTTGTCGCGAAACGCCGGGATGAAGGTGCCGCTGGTCGCAAACTCGCCCCGGCCGTTGCGGAAGACGTAAAAGCAGTGGCCCGCGGTCAGCACCAGCCGTGGAGCCACCACGGTGCCCGTACAGGAGAAGACCGCGCCGTCCGCGAGCGTGACGTAGAGCTTGCCGACGGCCGAGTACGGAAAGACCAGGTCCGCCGTCACCGGGACCAGGCGCGAGCTGGAAAACGGCAGCTTCGAGCCGCCCACGTCCTTGGGTATCGGGCCGACGTACTCCGGGAAGGGCATCGGCGCGGCCGGGCTGGCGGCATCGACGATCCGCCCGTCCAGGTTGAATTCGACGCCGGCTTCCTGCGCGGCCGCCGGGCTCGTGACCGCCAGAACGAGGAGCACGATTGCGAACGCATGTCGCCGCATGGCTCGGCCTCCGTCAACTGCTGCTATTTCGATTGTCCTGCCGCGCCGGGCTGCTGTCCATACGCCGCGGTACCGCTGGCGGGCTGGGCGTGTTCTCAGACCACTTCTTCGAGCATCGGAACCGCTGAGACGACCCCGAGCCCCGCCGCCCGCGCCTGCGGCGGCAGGTGCCGCAGGCCCTGCCGCGGATCCTTCAGCGGCACGTGGCTCATGGCGTGCTCGGCCATGGCGGTGATGGTGAGGCTGGGGTTGACGCCGAGGTTCGAGGGGATCATCGAGCCGTCCACCACGTAGAGATTGTCGTAGCCGAAGACGCGGTTGCGGGCGTCGATGACGCCGTCCTCCGGCGAGGTGCCCATCGAGGCGCCGCCGAGGATGTGGGCGGTGGTGGGGACGTTGAGCACCACCTCGTTGATCGAGCTGGAGGGAAAGGCGCCCGTGCGCCGCGCGATGTGGCGGGCGGCCTGGTTGGCGATCGGCAGGTAGGCGGGGATCGGCGGCTGGCCGGGATCGCGCCGGCTGGTGAGGCCGCGGCCGAAGGGCCAGAACCAGCGCCGCGCGCGCACCAGACGGAAGGCGCTGTCGAGGTTCTGCATCACCAGCACGATCGTCGAGCGCTGCGCCCAGCCGCGCGGGTTGAAGGTACGCAGGAAGTCGACGGGATGGCGCAGGCAGGTGCCGAGCCACTTGAGCGGCCGTGAGAGTCGGGTGCCGCCGTCCACCAGCAGCGTGCCGAGGAAGCCCATCACGTCCGAGCCCTTGGGATAGCGGACGACCTCGACGTAGGTGTCCGGATCGGGATGGAAGCCGCTGGCGATGGCGATGCCGCGCGAGTAGTCCACCTCGTCGGTGCGCGCCGTGGCGCCGCAGATGATCTCGCTGTTGGTGCGCACGTAGCCGCCGAGAGCGGGGGAGAGGCGGCCGAGCTGTCCCTGCTCGCGGCATTGGAGGAGGAGGTTCACCGTGCCCAGCGCGCCGGCGGCGAGCACGACGTTGCGGGCGCGGAAGGTCCGCCGGCCGCGCAGGAGCTTGCGCGTCGAGCGCCGGGTGTGGACGCGCCAGCCGCCGCAGCCATCCTCCTGGAGGCCGGTCACCAGCGTCTCGGGCCGGATCTCAACCCCGAGCTTCTCGGCGAACCAGAGGTAGTTCTTTACCAGCGTGTTCTTGGCGCCGTGGCGACAGCCGACCATGCAGCTCCCGCAGCGCTGGCAGGCGAAGCGCTCGGGCCCCTC
>DATBGJ010000086.1:0-3305 GCA_036558045.1 Thermoanaerobaculia bacterium | reverse complement strand
CGTCCGCGCCTCGCGGAACCGGGCGTCGGCGGCCGCGTAATCTCCCTGGTCGAGATCGAGAGCGCCGAGATTGTTGAGGCGCACCGCCACGCCTGCCCGATCCTCGGCGTGGTGCCGCCGCCAGAGGGCCAGCGACTCGGCGAGCGCCTGCCGGGCCTGCGTCCCGTGGCCGAGCTTGAGGTGCACGCGGCCCAGGGTGGCCAGCAGCTCGGCGCGCAGGTCGGGCTCGGCCTCCAGCGCCGCCAGTTGGCGCTGGGTGCGGTCCAGGACCGCGAGGAGAGTGGCGTCGTCGCGCCGGTCGGGATCGGCGAGGTCGAGGAGCCCGCGCAGCACCTCGATGCTGTGCGCCGTGCGCCGCTGCTCGGCGGCCCGGCGTTCCCGCTCCCGGAGCAGGAAAACCCCGGTGACCAGGAGGACGGCCAGCGCGGCGGCGAGCCCGAGGCGGTGGCGGCGCACGAACTTGCCGCCGCGATAGAGCAGCGTGCCCCGGCGGGCGAGCACCGGCTGCCCGGCGAGACACCGGCGGACGTCCTCGGCCAGGTGGACCATCGAGGGATAGCGGAGGCGCGGCTCCTTGCGCAGCGCCTTGAGGAGGATGGCGTCCAGGTCGCCGGCGAGGCCGCGCGGCAGCACGGCTCCGGCCACGGAGCTCGGCCGCGACGGCTCCTCCTCGCAGATCCGCCGCACGGTTTCGGGCAGCGTGCAGGAGTCGAGGCCGCAGGGGAGCCGGCCGGTGAGGAGCTGATGAAGGAGGACGCCGCAGGAGTAGAGGTCGCTGGCCGGCGTGACGGGCTCGCCGCGCACCTGCTCGGGGCTGGCGTAGCGCGGCGTCATCGGCCGCTCCAGGGTGCGCGTGGCGCTCGAGGGATCCTCCGCCGGGTCGAGCAGCTTGGCGATGCCGAAATCGAGGAGCTTCGGTGCTCCCTCCGCCGTCACCAGGATGTTGCCCGGCTTGAGATCGCGGTGGACGACCAGGTTCTGATGCGCGTAGGCGAGGGCCGAGCAGACCGGCAGCAGCAGCTCCAGGCGCTCCCGCGGCGCCAGCTTCCGTTCCTTGCAGTAGACGTCGATGGGCACGCCTTCGACGTGCTCCATGACCAGGTAGGGCCGCCCGTCCGCCGTCGTGCCGCCGTCGAGCAGGCGGGCGATGTTGGGATGCTCGAGGCGGGCGAGGATCTGCCGCTCGCGATGGAAGCGGCGGAGGGTGAACGGGCTCGCCAGCTCGTGCCGGACGAGCTTCAGGGCCACCTGCTTGGCGAAGTCGTCCTCGCGCGCCGCGCGGTAGACCGCGCCCATGCCGCCGCGGCCGAGGAGCTCGACGATGCGGTAGGGCCCGACGCGCGTGCCGGGAGCGAGGCCCGTCCCGGCCGTTCCGAGCGCCGGATCGGCCAGGAATCCATCCGCTGCGGTCTCCAGGTTCAGCAGCGACTCGACCTCCCGGCGCAGCTCCGCGTCGTCCTCGCAGACGGCCGCCAGGAGCGCCGGCCGCGCGCCGGGCGGCGTCTGGAGAGCCTCGTCCAACAGTGCCAGGACCTGCGCCCGGCGGCTGGGCTGCATCGAATCGTCCTCGCTAAATGGATTGGGAGAACTCTACCACGACTGAAGCGGCGGATGACTGGATCCGCGAGCGGGCTGCGCGTCCTCTCTAGAACCAAACCAAGGAGAATGAGATGAGCAAACACAAAGTCGCACGATTTTCAGGGTTTCTGTTGTTGGCGCTGTCGTTGTCGCCGGCCCTGGCGTTCGCCGGCGTCGTAGGCAACGGCACCGTGGTGGGCGTCAACTGGCCGGGCAAGGGAACCGTTGATGACTTCGATGTCGCCAACGGCGATGCGGTGAGCGGTGGGCACGCCGTCTACACGCCCAAGCAGGCTACGAAGTGGGTGAAAGCCGGAGAGAAATACAACCTGATCATGGTGACCAAGCCGGCCAGCCGCGCCCAGCTCTTCGTCGTCTTCACGGGGACCGGCCACGAGCATCCCTATCTCGAGACGACCCTCGACCGTATTGACGCCGTCGTCCGTGGCATCGGGGTCGGCGACCATCCGATTCAAGAAGGCGACACCGTCAAGATCTCGACGCAGGCGGCAGAGGGCGGCGGCGTCGATGTCACGCTCGACGTCTACAGGAAAACGGCGGCGGTGGCTACCTTCTCCTTCGTGCAGAAGAAGTGAGCCCCCCTACGCTCCCGCGCCCTGGCGCTGCAGCTCTTTGAGCAGCCACATCCGGGCCGCCTTGAGGTCGCGCTGGACGGTGGCCGGCGAGACCTCCAGCGCCAGGGCGATCTCGTCGAAGGTGAGGCCGCCGAAGTAGGCGAGCTGCACTGCTTCGGCCTGCCGCGGCGCGAAGCTCGCCAGCTCGTCGAGCGCCTCGTCGAGGGCCACCAGGTCCACGTCGTGGCGGATCGGCAGCTCCAGGGCTTCCTCGATGGGCAGAGGCGGCGTGCCGCCACCATGGCGCGCCGCTTTCTTGCGCCGGGCGTGGTCCACCAGGATGCGGCGCATCGTCTGGGCGAGGACGGCGAAGAACTGCACGCGGCTTTCGATGCGCACCTGGCGGCGGCCGATCAGGCGTAAAAACGCTTCATTGACCAGCGCCGTCGGCTGCAGCGTGTGGCCCGGATTCTCGCGCGCAAGATAAGCGCGGGCGAGGGCTCGCAGATCCCCGATCACCAGCGGCACCAGCCGGTCGAGGGCCTCGCGGTCGCCGCCGCTCCAGGCGTCGAGGAGCTCGGTGACCTCCGGGTTGGGCTCGGGCTGCATGGACGCCATTCTAGCGAGCGTTCCTCACGAGATGTGCTAAGCTCGCACAAATCTCATGATCCGATCCTCCCCCGAGGGGATCACTCTCCTGCTGCGCCAGTGGCGTGGCGGCAGCCACGAGGCGGAGCGGGAGCTGTGGCCGGTCCTCTACCGCGAGCTCAGGATCCTGGCCCGGAGCGTTCTCCGCGGCCGGGCGGGAAAGCGCCGGCTCGGCACCACGACCCTGGTGCACGAGGCCTATCTGCGGCTGCTCGGCCCCGCCGCCTCCAGCCTGGACTGGAACGACCGCGGCCACTTCTTCGCCGTCGCGGCGCGCGCCATGCGCTTCGTGCTGGTCGACGAGGCCCGGCGGCGGCTCGCCGGCAAGCGCGACGGCGTGGACACCCGGGCGGCGATCCCGGAGGACCGCGTCGATCCCACCGGCCAGCCGCCTGAGGACGTGCTGGCGGTCCACCACGCCCTGGAGCGTCTGGCGAAGATCCAGCCCCGCTACGAGAAGCTCGTCGAGCTGCGTTATTTCGGCGGCCTGTCCGTGGACGAGAC
>DATBGJ010000085.1:0-2317 GCA_036558045.1 Thermoanaerobaculia bacterium | reverse complement strand
TGAGGGTCGCCATGGTGACGCCGGGTTACTTCCGCGCCTTGGGGCTGAAGCTGATCCGCGGCCGGCTGTTCAACGCCGACGACCGGGACGGCGCCATGAGGGTCGTCCTCCTCACCCAGGCCGCGGCGCGCAAGTTCTTCCCCAACGAGGACCCAATCGGCAAGACCATCGTCCTTGGCTGGCGCCTCGACGATGGGCGTTGGGGCGGGCGAGTCGTGGGGATCGTCGGGGACTACAAGCAATCCACCTTGGCCAACGACGCCGACCCGCAGCTCTTGGTGCCGTACGATCAGCTCCCTCTGGCGGCCCTCTCCGTCGTGATGCGGACCAAGGCCGATCTCGCGGCCGTGGCGGCCGCGGCCCGCACCCAGGTCCATGAAGTGGACCCCAATCTCCCGCTATACGAGATCCAGACCCTGGAGGAGCTGGTGTCGGCGTCGGTCGCCCAGCCGCGCTTCTACATGCTGCTCCTGGGGGGCTTTGCCGCGGTCGCCCTGATTCTGGCCGCCATCGGCATCTACGGCGTCATCGCCTACGCGGTGAGCCAGCGGCGGCAGGAGATCGGCGTCCGCATGGCGCTCGGCGCGAGCCGCGACCGGGTGGTGCGCATGGTGCTCGGCCAGGGCCTGGTGCTGGCGTTCGCCGGTGCCGCCGCCGGTCTGGTCGGAGCGTTTCTCGCCACCCGCGGCCTGCGCACCCTTCTCTACTCCGTGAGCGCCAGCGATCCGGTGACCTATACCGGCGTGGCGCTGACGCTGATCCTCGTCTCGGCCCTGGCCTCCTATCTGCCGGCCCGCCGGGCGGCGCGCACGGAGCCGCAGTTGGCGTTGCGGGGGGAGGTGTAGAGGCTCGTTGCCCCCTGGCCCCCCTCTCCACAAAGTGGAGAGGGGAAACCCCTTGGAGGACTTTGTCTCGTTATGAATCTTTCCCTTCCCCCTCTCCAGCTCCGCTGGAGAGGGGGCCAGGGGGTGAGGTCTCGAAGGGCTGGCCCGCGCCTGAAGCAACGCTCGTCTGGGCCTCCCTCTTCGCTGCTTCCGGCCGGCTGCCGGGCTTCTCCGCCGGCAGGCCGCCGGCGCGGCAGACCGGACATTCGGCGGGCTGATAGGACGGCAGGTCGAGCTGCAGCAGGGCGTGGAACGGCACGTCGAAGGGATCGCGGCCGCCGGTGCGGTCGATGATGGCGCCGACGCCGACCACGCGGGCGCCGCGGGCGGTGGCGAGCGCCATCGTCTCCAGGGTCGAGCGTCCCGTGGTCACCACGTCCTCCACCACCACCACCCGTTCTCCCTGCCTGAGGGTGAAGCCGCGGCGCAGCCCCATCTCCTCGCCCTTGCGCTCGGTGAAGCGGAAGGGCACTCCCAGTCCGGCCGCCACCTCGTGGCCGATGATGACGCCGCCGAGGGCGGGAGAGAGCACCGAGTCCGGATGGAAGGCGCGCAGCAGCTCGGCGAGGTCCTGCCCCACCTTGCGGGCGCGCACCGGATCCTCCAGCAGCAGGGCGCATTGCACGTAGGCTTCGGAGTGGAGCCCGGACGAGAGGAGGAAGTGTCCCCGGCGCAGGGCGCCGCTCTCCTCCAGCATCTGCGTCAGGAGGCGTTGCTCACGATTCACGGATCGGCTCCTCGCGGTGGATCTCGTACTGGTCGAGCTTCTTGTAGAGGTTGCTGCGGGGGGTGTCGATCGCCTGCGCCGTCTGCGTGACGTTCCAGTTGTTCTCCTCCAGCTTGTGGAGGAGGAACATGCGCTCCGAGAGATCGCGGAACTCGCGCAGCGTCTGCACGGCCAGCAGCGAGGTGGAAAGCTCGGGCCGGGCGCCGCCGGTGGCGCCGATGACGTCCTCGCGGGTGACCACGTCGCCGTGCGAGAGGATGAGCAGGCGCTCGACGAGGTTCTTGAGCTCGCGCACGTTCCCCTTCCAGGGCAGCGCCTTGAGGTGAGCCAGCGCCTCGGGGCTGAACTCCTTGGCCTTGTAGTTGTTCTGGTCGGCGTAGCGGCGCACGAAGTGCTCGACGAGCACGGTCAAGTCCTCCAGATGCTCCCGCAACGACGGGGTGCGCACCGGGATGACGTTGAGCCGGTAGAACAGGTCCTCACGGAAACGGCCGGCCGCGATCTCCTCCTCCAGGCTGCGGTTGGTGGCCGCCACCACCCGCACGTCCACCTGGATCGTCCGCTCGGCTCCCACCGGCTCCACCTCCCCGTTCTGCAGCACGCGCAGAACCTTGGCCTGTGTGCGGGCGGACATGTCGCCCACCTCGTCGAGGAAGATGGTGCCGCCGTCGGCGGTGACGAACTTGCCCGCCTGCTTGCGCACGGC
>DATBGJ010000084.1:0-7613 GCA_036558045.1 Thermoanaerobaculia bacterium | reverse complement strand
TCGCGTCCGGCGACGGCCTGCCCGCGGCTCTGGAGGCGGCGGCCGAGTGCGACGTGGTGGTGGACGCGCTGTTCGGCACCGGCCTCGCCCGGCCGCTCGAAGGCCTCTTCGCGCAGGTGGCGGAAGCCGTCAACTCCTTGGCGGCGCCCTGCGTGGCCGTGGATCTGCCGAGCGGCCTCGCGGGCAGCCAGGCGCGGCCGATCGGCCCGCACGTGCGGGCCGATCTCACGGTGACCTTCGGCGCGCCCAAGGTAGCCCATATCTTCCCGCCCGCCGCGGACGCCGTGGGCGAGATGGTGGTGACCGATCTCGGTATTCCGCCGCGGCTGGTCGAGGAGGTCGAGGAGGAGGCCGGAGACCTCCACCTGCTCATGGGCGAGGAGCTGGCCGAGCTGCTGCCGGAGCGCGAGCCCGGTACGCACAAGGGAGACTACGGCCACGCGCTGATCGCCGCCGGCTCGCCGGGCAAGGCCGGCGCCGCCATCCTCGCCGCCCGCGCCGCCGTGCGCGCCGGCGCCGGGCTGGTCACGGCGGCGGTGCCGGAGCCGATCCTGCCGACGGTGGACCTGGGCTCGATCGAGTCCATGACCCTCGGGCTGCCGGCGGGCGCCGCCGGCCAGATCGCCGAACGGGCGGCCGACGTGCTGCTCGACGCGGCCGAGGGCAAGACCGCCCTCGCGCTCGGGCCGGGGCTGGGCCAGGAGCCGGCCACGGCGTCGGCCATCCGGCGCATCGTGCTGGAGTGCCCGCTGCCGTTGGTCCTCGACGCCGACGGCGTCAACGCCTTCGCCGGCCGCGCCGCGGACCTCTCCAGGCGCAAGGCCGAGACCATCCTGACGCCGCATCCCGGCGAGCTGGGACGCCTGCTCGGCATCTCCACCTCGCAGATCCAGGAGGACCGGCTGGCGGCGGCGCGCGGCGCGGCGGAGGAGACCGGCGCCATCGTCGTGCTCAAGGGCCACCTCACCCTGGTGGCGTCCGGCACGGCGGTGTTCGTCAATCCCACGGGCAATCCGGGCATGGCCACGGGGGGCACCGGCGACGTGCTCACCGGCCTCCTCGCCGGCCTCCTCGCCCAGGGTCTCGACGCCCTGGACGCCACGCTCCTCGCGGTCTATCTTCACGGCCTGGCCGGCGATCTCGCCGCGGGCCGGTTGGGCGAAGGACCGCTTGCCGCGGGAGATCTGATCGAGATCCTGCCGGCGGCCCTGGAGGCGCTGAAAGGGGAGGGCGAGGAGGATACGGACGATCAGGACGGACACGGACATGCCCTGCGGGGCCATGGGCGCCGGCCCTGGCTGCGATGAGGTCCTGGCGCACCCGCGGCGAGGCGGAGACTCAGGCCCTCGGCCGCGATCTCGCCCGCGAGCTGGCACCGGACGGCGTCCTCCTGCTCTCGGGTGAGCTGGGGAGCGGCAAGAGCGTGTTGGCGCGCGGCATCGGCGAGGGCTTGGGCATCGATCCGCGGGACGTGCAGTCGCCCACCTTCACGCTCATCCGCGAGCACCGGGGCAGCGGCGGCCGCCTGGTCCACGTGGACCTCTACCGGCTGGAACCGGAGCAGGCCGCGGCGCTGGGGCTCGACGAGCTGCTGGCCGGACCGGGGGTCAAGGTGGTGGAGTGGGCCGAGCGCCTGCCGTTCGCCGTGCCCGGTGCCCGGGCGTTGCGGCTGGCGCGCCTGCCGGAGGAGGATGGGCGGGAGATCGTCGAAACCGAAAGCATTGCTACGCATTCGAGATAGGAGGGGTTTGCATGAAGAAGATCAAGAAGGTGGGAGTCCTCGGCTGCGGCCTGATGGGCTCGGGGATCGCCGAGGTCGCCGCGCGCTCCGGCTACGAGACCGTGGTGCGCGAGGTCACCGAGGAGCTGGTGGACAAGGGCCTCGCCAAGATCCAGGGCTCGCTCGGCAAGGCGGTGGAGAAGGGCAAGCTCGACGCCGCGGCCCGCGACGAGACGGTCGCCCGGCTCTCCGGCACGGTGGACCTCGCGGCCCTCGCCGATTGCGACATCGTGGTCGAGGCCATCGTCGAGAACGTGGAGGAGAAGCACAAGACCTTGAGCGCCCTCGACCAGGCGGTCAAGGAGGACGCCATCTTCGCCAGCAACACCTCGTCGCTCACCATCACCCAGCTCGCCATGTTCACCCGCCGGCCGGAGAAGTTCGTCGGCCTGCACTTCTTCAACCCGGTGCCGGTGATGAAGCTGGTCGAGGTGGTGCGCACGATCCTCACTTCGGACGAGACCTTCGACCGCGCCTCCGAGCTCGCCCGCTCGCTCGGCAAGGAGCCCATCGCCTGCCGCGACAACTCCGGCTTCGTGGTCAACCGCCTGCTGGTGCCCTACCTGCTCGACGCCGTGCGCGCCCTGGAGGAGGGGGTGGGCAGCGTCGAGGACATCGACAAGGGCATGCAGCTCGGTTGCGGCTATCCCATGGGGCCGTTCACTCTGCTCGACTTCGTCGGTCTCGACACCACCTACTACATCGCCAACATCATGTTCGAGGAGTACCGCGAGAAGCGCTTCGCGCCGCCGCCGCTGCTCAAACAGATGGTCCTCGCCGGCCGGCTGGGCAAGAAGAGCGGGCGGGGGTTCTACGAGTATGGGAAGAAGTAAGCGATGACCGAGCCGGTTTGCCCGCTTCGAAGGGCATACCGGTCCGGATCACCCGTCTCTGCTACACTGACATCCCCGGACCGGTCCAGCCTCTGACGCTGGGCCGGTCCCGTGAGAACGAACCGCGATGACCCAAGTCACACTCGCCGAGGAGGGGCTGGATACCCTCTTCGGCACCCAGGACGAAAACCTGCGGCGCATCGAGCGCACCTTCGACGTCACCGTCTCCGCCCGCGGCAACGAGATCCACATCAACGGCGATCCGGAGCGGGTGCGCGTCGTCGAGCGCCTGCTCGCCGAGCTGACGGCGGTGACGGAGAAGGGCTACCGCTTCCGCCCGGGCGACGTGCAGACGGCGATCCGCGTCGTCGCCGAGGCTCCGGAGACCTCGCTGGTGGGGTTCTTCCTGCCCGAGGGCATGCTGGCCTCGGTGCGCCGCCTGGTGGCGCCCCGCAGCTTCAAGCAGCAGCTCTACGTGCAGTCGATGATCGACCACGACATCGTCATCTCGATCGGCCCCGCCGGCACCGGCAAGACCTACCTCGCCGTCGCCATGGCCGCCGCGGCGCTGCTGGAGAAACGGGTGCGGCGCATCATCCTGGCACGGCCGGCGGTCGAGGCGGGCGAGAAGCTCGGCTTCCTCCCCGGCGATCTGGTGGAGAAGGTGAATCCCTATCTGCGGCCGCTCCACGACGCCCTGCACGACATCATCGGCTACGAGAAGGTGGGGCGGATGCTGGAGCGCGGCATCATCGAGATCGCGCCCATCGCCTTCATGCGCGGCCGCACCTTGAACGACAGCTTCATCATCCTCGACGAGGCCCAGAACACCACCACCGAGCAGATGAAGATGTTCCTCACCCGCATCGGCTTCAACTCCAAGGCGGTGATCAACGGCGACGTCACGCAGGTCGACCTGCCGCAGGGGAGGACCTCGGGCCTGCGCGAGGCCCAGGAGGTGCTCTCCGGCGTCGAGGGGATCAAGTTCTTCTATTTCGACCAGCGCGACGTGGTGCGGCACGCGCTGGTGCAGAAGATCGTCACCGCGTACGACGATTTCGAGAAGCGGAAGAACGAACGCGAAGAGGCGCGCAGGAATCCCTGACCGAGGGATCCCCTATGGCCCGCGACAAGGAACCGACCTCGGATCTCCGCGCCGTCACCGGCGCCATCCGCATCGGCAAGCAACTGCGGCCGCGGGACTTCTGGGACGGCGCGATGGAGACGCCCCGCCTCTGGCTGCCCCTGTTCCTGGTGCTGGGGACGTGGTGCCTGCTGCCCGGAGCCTTCCTGTTTTCCAACCGCGCCATCCCGGGGACCATCGCCGACCGCGACTACGTGGCCTCGCGCGACCTGCTGCTCGGCGACGAGGAAGCCACGCTCAGCAAGCAGCGCGAGGCGCGGGAAAGCGTGCTGCCGGTCTATGACCTCGATCCCGGCGTCATCGCCGAAAGCGATGCCCAGGTGGCGCAGCTCTTCGCGCGCGGCCGGCGCCTGCTGACGCGGACGGCCGCCGAAAGCGGCGAGGCCGAGGCGGCGCGCCAGGAGATCGTCCGCGAGCTGATGGCCGAGTCCGCGAAGCCGAACAGCCTCAAGCTGACGCCGGCCCGCATCCAACTGCTGATCCGCAAGGGATTCGCGCCGGAGCTCGAGGACAACGTCCGCGGCGCCCTCACCCAGGTGCTGCGCCGCGGCGTGGTGGCCAACAAGGACCTGCTGCTCGAAAACCGTATGCACGGCATCACCCTGCGCAACCTGGCGACGGGCGGCGAGCGTGTGCATCTGAACCTCTTCGAGAACGTGGGCTTCCCCGGCGAGGCGCGCGAGCTCTTCGAGTCCGAGGTGCGCGGCTGGAGCGGCTACTCGTCGGCGGAACGGCGGCTCCTGGTGGACCTGCTGCTGGAGAACCTGACGCCCAACCTGCTGCCGAACCGCAGCGAGACGCTGGTGCGCCAGGGCGCGGCGGCGGCTTCCGTCGGGCAGGTCTTCAACCAGGTCCGCAAGGGGCAGGTGATCGTGCGCCAGGGAGATCCGATCGACGCCGCCCATGCCCGCATCCTGGCGCAGATGCGCGGCGAGCGGCAGCTCCGGCGGCAGCTCCCGCCGCTCGTCGCCACCCTCTCGCTGCTGTCCCTCGTGGCGCTGGTGATCTGGTTCGCCGAGCGCGGCGAGCGGGTGGCGGACCATAGCCGGGACCGCTTGTTCTCCGAGAGCCTCCTGCTGCTCCTGCTCTCGCTCCTCGGGGCGAAGTTCTGCTTCCTGGTGGCGAACGCGCTCTCGGGGGCCTTTGGGACGGCGCCCTTGAGCTCGGTACAGAGCTGGGCCTATGCCATCCCGTTCGCCGCGCTGGCCGTGCTGGCCACCCTGCTGCTGGGGCGCAACGCGGCGCTTGTGCTCTCCGTCCTCTTCTCGGTCCTCTGCTCACGCCTGGCGGTGGACGGCAACGGGCTGTGGATCGTCTTCTACAGCCTCGCCGGGTCGCTGGCGGTGATCCACACCCTCGACCACGCCCGATTCCGCCATCGCCTGGTGATCGCCCGCATCGGCCTCGCCGTGGGCGCCGTCAATCTCGTCATGGTGCTCGTGCTCACCGCCCTGCCGTCGGCGGACCGCGGCTCCATGCAGGTGGTCTTCGACCTCGTCTGCGCCCTCGCCGGCGGCCTGCTGGTCACCGCGGCCGCGAGCTTCGCGCTGCCCATCCTCGAGTGGCTGCTGGGCCTCACCACCGACGTCACGCTGGTCGAGCTCTCGAACACCAACCTCCCCTTGCTGCGCCGCCTGGCCTTCGAGGCGCCCGGCACGTTCCAGCATTCGTTGATGGTGGCCAACCTCGCCAAGGAGGGTTGCGAAGCGGTCGGCGCCGATCCGGTGCTCGCCTACGCCGCGGGCCTCTATCACGACGTGGGCAAGGTGAAGCGTGCCGATTACTTCGTCGAGAACCAGCGGCCCGGCCGCAACCCTCATGACAAGCTCCTGCCGTCGATGAGCGCCCTGATCCTCATCAATCACGTCAAGGAGGGCGTGGAGCTGGCGCGGGAGCACAACCTGCCGCGGGTGATCAAGGACGCCATCCGCCAGCACCACGGCACGCGGCTGATCAAGTTCTTCTACCACAAGGCCGCCGAGCAGCGGGAGGCCGCCGACTCCGGCGACGTGACGGAGGAGAAGTACCGCTATCCGGGCCCGCAGCCGCAGAGCAAGGCCATGGGCGTGCTCATGCTGGCCGACGCCGTCGAGGCGGCGAGCCGGACGCTCGCCGAGCCTTCGCCGGGAAAGATCCGCGGGCTCATCCGCACTATCCTCGACGATTGCCTGCGGGAGGGCCAGCTCGAGCATACCGACCTGACCCTCTCGGACCTGCGGCGCGTCTCGGAGTCGTTCGAGCGGGTGCTCACCAATATCTACCACCAGCGGATCGACTACCCCGGCTTCGATTTCAACGCCGGGCCGAAACGGGAGAAGCGGGCCATCCGTCAGGCCTCATAACGTGAACCATCCGGCGCCACGCCCCGAGCTCGTCCTGCTGAATCCCAACCACTATCCGGAATCCGCGACCCGCCGGCTGCGCCCCTGGCTCGCCGCGCTCGTCGCCGCGCTGGCGCCGGAGGCGGAGAGCTTCGGCGTGCGCTTCGTCGGCGACCGCGAGATGCGGCGGGTCAACCGGCAGTTCCGCGCCAAGGACGCCACCACCGACGTCCTCTCCTTCCCGGGCGAAAACGGGCATCTGGGAGACGTCCTGATCTCCGTCCCCACGGCGCGGCGCCAGGCCGCGGCAGCGGGGCACGCGGTGGAGCGCGAGCTCAAGACGCTGCTGCTGCACGGCGCGCTGCATTGCCTGGGCTACGACCACGAGACCGACCAGGGAGAGATGGCGCGGCTCGAACGCCGGTTGCGCCGCGCCTGGCTCCGCGAGGGACGGCATGCCTGAAGGGGAGTGGCCCTCGCTGAGCGTCCTGATCTGGGGGCTGGTTCTGCTCGTCCCCCTGGCGGCGCTCACGGCGACGCTCTCCGCCCTGATGGAGCGGAGCGGTCCGATCCGGCTGCGCCACTGGGCCGAGGAGGCCGCAGGCTCGCTGCTCGCCCTCTCCGCGTCCCCCATCCGCTTCGTGATCTTCCGCTATCTCCTGTCGCTGCTCGCCCGCACGCTGCCCATCGTCCTCTCCGCGCTGCTGGCGGAGCTGCTGGAGCGCTGGCAGCGGGCTTACCCCATCCTCTGGGCGCTCGCCATCGTCCTGATCTTCGTCGCCGCCGTCGAAGCGGTCAACCGCACGCTGGTGGGGCAGGATCCGGAGCGGGCCCTGCGCAGTCTGACCCGCGTCTACCGCGTCGCGCTGTGGGTGCTCGCGCCGCTGATGGCGCTCGTCGCTCCCTTCGTCCCCGCCCTCGCCTTCGAGCGCGACGAGGAAGGCGAGGAGAGCAGCCAGGCCTCGGACGAGGAGATCGAGGCGTTCATCGACGTCGGCACGCGCGAGGGCATCCTGGAGCCGGAGGAGGGCGAGTGGCTGTGGGGCATCGTCGGCTTCGGCGATACCCAGGCGCGCAGCGTCATGACGCCGCGCATCGACATGATCTGCGCGCCGGTCGATTGCACGCTTGACGCGCTGGCGGAGCGCTTCATCGAGTCCGGCCACTCGCGCATCCCGATCTACGAGGACTCGATCGACCACGTCATCGGCATCCTGCACATCCGCGACGTGCTGCGCGCCGTCCGCAGCCCGGAGCCGTCCGCCGTCCGTGAGCTGCTGAAGCCGGCGCTCTTCATCCCCGAGACCAAGCCGCTCACCGAGCTGCTCAAGGAGCTTCAGGCACGGTTCCAGCAAGTGGCGATCGTCGTGGACGAGTACGGCGGCACGGCCGGGCTGGTGACGGTGGAGGACCTCCTGGAGGAGATCGTCGGCGAGATCATGGACGAGCACGAGGCGTTGGCGGCCGAGCTCGAGCCGCTGGAGAACGGTGCCTACCGCCTCGACGGCCGCGCGCATATCGAGCTGCTCGACGAG
>DATBGJ010000083.1:0-12403 GCA_036558045.1 Thermoanaerobaculia bacterium | reverse complement strand
TGAGATCTTGATGCGGCGCTACCGGGAGGTCGGAGGCAAGGGCGCTCTCTTCTGGCCGGACGTCGACCGTACGCAGGGGTATCCTCCACAGCTGCGAAATGCGACCGCAGAGCTCAAGAAGATCACCGGCCTTCCGAACTTCCGCCCGCACGATTGCCGCAGGACGATGCGGAGCCATATCGAGAGCCTGGGCGTGAGGAGGGAAGTCGGGGGAAGCGTTGCTCAACCACGTCAAGGGGGAGGTAGAGGGCACCTACGCGCTCTACGATTATTGGAAGGAGAGGAAGGAGGCCTTGGCGCTGTGGCATTCCAAGCTCGCCGCGCTGAGCGCGCGCGTGAGCGCGCTGGCAGCGTAAGGGCTTCTGCTCGGGGCGCGCTGTCAGCGCGCTGGTCAGCGCCTCCGGTACGCTGCCTAGCGCGGCGCCTTGCGCTGGTCCAGCGTGCCGCCTCCGCTGAGATCCGCCAGCAGCGGGCGCTACCAGCGCGCTCGAGCGGCGGGACCGGCGATGCGGGTGATCCGCGGAGGCTCCACGGAGCCTGAGGAGCGATGCGCAGAGGCTGCGGGACGATGCGGACGGACACGATGGCTGCGGCGCATCATGCGCGCAGGCCCGTAAAGCGATGCGCGGAGGCCATCCGACGACTCGCGCAAGCTTCGGCGCGATGCGCGGAGGCTGCAGGAGGATCCGGGCAGGATGAGGCGCATGCGGGCGCATCCTGCGGAATGATGCGACGCATATATGGGCGGATGCGGGCGCTGCTGCGGAAGCGGGAATGCCTCCCCGGCCAGCTGCGCACGCCTCGCAACCTGAAACGCAAGCGGGGGATCTCGGCGAAGGCGCTGCGCGGAGCCTCGCCACTGACCGCAGATGTCACCTGTAGCGTCGCCGCCACCGCGGCCCGCGGTCGCTGCGCTCCCTCGCCTCACCCTCAAGCCCGCTGGCGCAAAGCAAAGGCAGGTCTCGACGCCGGCTAAAGACGCCCGCGCCGAGACCATTCCCCATCCTCCCGCCCTCTTCATCTCCCCCACCCACGAGCCCGGACCGAGCCTGTGCTGCGTCCTGCCTGTAGCGACAGCCGGAGCCTCTGGGCCGAGTTCCGCCGCTGGTCTCCGGCTCCGTCCGGGCTCTTCCGCCAGATAAGGAAGGCAGCTTTCCGCTCCGCCTGGCGGCTCCGCTCCAACCTGCCAATTCAGATTTCATCTCCCCCGCCCCGTCCATCCCCCTCCGACCCCTCAAGGGACCTCTATAAACCGCGCGCCGCGGTGCCCTTTCCCTCCAGGGTTTTCGCGCTCGCCGATCTCCGGCCTTCCCTAGCCCCGCCTTCGGTCCTCGTGGAAATCGCTGAGTAGGTGGGAGCGGCATCCCCGGTCGCCGGCGCCAGCTCCACCGACACGACGCAGAGACAACGCCATCGGTGCCCGTCGGAGCGGGAGGGGTGGCGGGGAACCCGCAGGGTGCCCCGCGGGCGGTGGCGTCCCGGCCGACCCCCCGAAAGTAAGCCGGTGCGGCCCTGCGGGCCTGGGGGGAGGCGCTTTGCGGCGAGCCATGTTTTCGTAGGACGAAAACTCGCAGGTGCTCCCGCTGGTCGCTCCTGCGGCTCGCCTCGGGCTCACAGTGCTCGCCACTGGAAGACCCGCCGCCTCGCGGCGATCTCTCTTCGGCTGGCCGGCAGGTGAAGTTCTAAGGCCCACGCGTCGGAGGGTGGAGAGACCATGCCCGCGAGGCGATGCTGCCAGCTTCGCCGACAACCCTTTGTCCCACTCTAACGGGTAGGGACACCCCGCCCGGCGATGCATTGCACCATGGAAGAAGCGACGGCATGATGTTCGATCACGACACCGGTACCGAGGACAAACCGTCATGAACGATCGGGACCGAACCTACCTGCAGACGCCGGAACAATGGACGCGCTTCCTCTCGGCGCTCGCCCATGAGCTCCGTACACCCATTGCCAGCTTCCGTATGCTGGCCGATCTCCTGGCCGAAGCCCCTGCGGACCGTCTCGGCGATCAGGAGCGGCGCTACTGCGAGAACATCCTCGAAGTGGCCCTCGACCTCCAGACTCTGGTCGGCGACGTGGCCGAGCTGGCTCGTCTGCTCGCCGGCAGAGCCCTGATCCGTCTCGCCGAGGTTTCCCTGGAACAGCTCGTGGCACAGACCGAAGAAGCGGTTCGTCCACGGGCGTGGGAAGGAGGAATCGCCCTCACGGACTCATTGGACCCGGCGCTTCCCAAGCTCTTCCGCACGGACCCGGACCGCCTGCGGCAAGCTCTCGTCCTGCTTCTGGGCACCGCGATCAGCCACGCCAGGTCCGAGGTCTTCTTCCGGCTCGATGCCGGCGGTGGAGGTCTCCGCATCGTCATCTCCTCGGACGGGGCGCTTTTTCCCGAAGCTTCGTCCCAGGCTCCGTTCGAGCCCTTCAACGAGAGCATCCGGTCAAGCCGGTCGCGCGGCGGCCGCAGTCTGGCGCTGCCGCTGGCCAGCGAGCTGACGCGGGCCCTCGGCGGTACGCTGCGGGCGGAGAACCGAGGAGAAAGACCTACCTTCGAGCTGTCCGTGCCCTCCGCAAGCGCGTGAGCCGGGCAGCCTACGGGCTCAGCAGCTCGCGGATCAGGCGCAGCAAATCCCGCGTGGCGAAGGGCTTTTCCAGGAAGGCGTCGGCATGGGTGCGGTCGGCTTCCCGGCTGGCCAGAGCGTCATCGGTATAGCCTGACATGAGAACGACCTTCATCGCGGGATACTGCCCGCCGAGCTTGTAGGCGAGATCGGCGCCCGTGCCGCCGGGCATGACCATGTCGCTCAGCAGGAGTTGGATCACGCTGCCTTGCGCCGCCGCGATCTCCAGGGCCGCCGCCGGATTTGGCGCCGCGAGCACCCGGTAGCCCTGATTCTCCAGCACCTGCCGCAGCAGCCCCCGGAACATGTCGTCATCCTCCACCAGGAGGATCGTTCCCTGGCCCTGGCCGGCAGTCTCGACGTGCTCCGGCTCGGCGGCGGGCTCGATTTCATCGCCGGCCGCCTCGCCGGCATGGGGCAGATAGATGCGAAAAGCGGTGCCTTGCCCAGGCCGGCTCTCCACCTCGATGCCTCCCTGGCTCCGCTTGACAATGGCATGCACGGTGGAGAGCCCCAGCCCCGTGCCCTTGCCCGGCTCTTTGGTGGTGAAGAACGGCTCGAAAATCCGCCCGCGGACCTCCTCGGCCATGCCGACGCCGGTATCCGCCACCTGGAGCACGACGTAAGGCCCCGGAGGCAGCCGGCCGCCCTCGACGGCGATCTCCTGGTCCGCGTCGAAGCTGCGCAACGAGAGGCTCAGGGAACCGCCGGTAGGCATCGCATCACAAGCGTTGACGATCAGATTGAGGACGACCTGGTGCATCTCGCCGGGATCCCCCCAGACGCGGCCGAGCCGCGGCTCGACCTGCCGGACCAGCTCGATGTCCTCCCCGATCAGGCGGTCGAGCATCACCTCCACGTCCGCGAGCAATCTCTCCAGGTCGACCATTTGGGCCTGGATCTCCTGACGCCGGCTGAACAACAGGAGCTGCCGCGTCAGTTGCGCGCCGCGCAGGGCCGCCCGATGGATCTGCGCGACGTGACGGTGGGGAGCCTCCTCCCGGGGCAACGCGTCGAGCAGCATCTCGCTGTAGCCGCGGATCGTGCCGAGCAGGGTGTTGAAGTCGTGAGCCACGCCGCCGGCCAGACGGCCGATGGCTTCCATTTTCTGGGATTGGCGGATCTCGGCCTCCAGCCGTACGCGCTCGGTGATATCGCGGAGCGTCCCCAGAAAGAAGACCTCGCTGCCGTGGCGCACCTCACTCACCGCGAGATCCAGCGGAAAGGTCGAGCCGTCGCGGCGCCGGCCCTCGACCTGCCGGCCGATGCCGATGATCCGCGCCTCGCCGGTCGCCAGGTAATTGGCAAGATAGCCGTCGTGCTCCTCCCGCCAGGGCGGCGGCATGAGCACCTTGACGTTGCGCCCCAGTAACTCTTCGGGCCTGTAGCCGAACATCTTCTGCACGGACGGATTGACCGACTGGATGATGCCGGAGGTGTCGATGAGCACGATGCCGTCCACGGCGGCGTTCAGCACCGCCTGGAGCCGTTCCGTGCTCTGCTGCAGCGCCTCCTGGGCTCGCCGGTACTCGGAGACGTCCTCCACCATTCCGATGTGGTGGGTGCCCCGCCCGCTCTCGTCGCGCAGCACGTGCACGGTCAGGTGTCCCCAGAAGACGGAGCCGTCCTTGCGGAGGAAGCGCTTCTCGAGCTGGTAGGAGTCGCGCCTCCCTGAGGTCAGCTCGGCGTAGAGCTCCCGTGTGTTCGGCCGGTCTTCAGGGTGGGTGAGATCGAAAATGGTCCTCTCGCGCAGCTCCTCCTGGGAGTACCCGAGCATCTTCTGGTAGGCCGGATTGGCCTCGACGATCCGCCCACCGCCCGCCACCGACGAGATGCGGATGCCGATGACCGGGTTCTCGAACAGCGCCCGGTAACGGGCCGCGCTCTCGGTGCTGCCCTCCAGGGGCCGTCGAGTGCCGGCATCCTCAGTCATGTCGCCTTTGAAACTAGGCTTCGCCGGGAGGCGCGACGATGCCGTGGCGCAACGCGAATCCCACCACCTGCGCGCGGTTGTGCAGGTGCAGCTTGTCGAGGATGTTGCGGACGTGGAACTTGACGGTGTTCTCGCTCACGCCCAGGTGCTTGGCCAGTTTGCGGTTCGAGGTCACGCCGTCGACGAGCAGCTCGAGCACCTGCCGCTCGCGGTCGGTCAGGGCATCGGGATCGTTGGGCTCGGCGGCGGAACGGGAGGGATGCGCGAACTCCTGCAGCAGCCTGCCGGCGAGGGCCGGCGTCAGGGCGGGCTCGCCCCGGCCGACCCCTTCGAGCAAGGCGAAGAGCTCCCGCGACTCGACATCCTTGAGCAGGTAGCCCTGGGCGCCCGATTTGATCGCCTCGAAGAGCTTGGCGTCCTCGTCGGACGCGGTGAGGACGACGACCTTGACCTGCGGCATCTCGGCGCTGATCAGGCGCGTCGCCGCCAGACCGTCCAGGCCGGGCATCGCGAGGTCCATGAGGACGATGTCGGGTTGCAGGCGGCGAGCGAGCTCGAACGCTTCCCGCCCCTCGCGCGCCTCGCCGACGATCTCGAAGCCGCGCGAAGCGAGCAGGCTGCGCAGGCTGTCGCGGAACAGCGTGTGATCGTCGGCGAGCAGGATTCTCATCTCCCTCTCCTGTGCATGATGGGCCGTAACCAATCCTACAACATCGGCTGGAGCCCGGGCGCCCACCTACCCGCCAGGGGTGGCTCCGCCGCCGCGCCGCCCCACCCCTCCGCGGGCGCGGCCAGGGGACCTACCTGGGGATCTATCAGGCCAAGGTCTGCGAGTACTGGACGGCCAGGCCGGCCAAAGTCAACTGCAAGTTCTGCTCGGTGGGGCTCAACCTCGGCATCGACGACGCGGACGAGAAGTCCGTCGACGAAGTGATGGAAGTCGTGCGCGCCGCCCGCGACGAGTCGGGGATCACCTATGTCGACTTCAACACCGACCACTACGACGGCGACACCTATCTCGATCTCCTCGAGCCCTACATCGCGCGGATCAAGCGCGAGCTCGGCCTGCTGGTGGGAGTCCAGACGCCGCCGCACCGCGACCTGCGGCGCTACGAGGGGCTGCGCGAGATGGGCGTCAACCGCGTGTCGTTCTGCTTCGAGATCTTCGACCGGGAGCTGTTCGAGGAGATCTGCCCCGGCAAGCACGCCGAGTACGGCCTGGACCATTACCTGGAGGCGATCCGCTTCTGCGCCGCGCTCACTGAGCGGGGGCCGCGCCACGAGCCGTGGGTGACCAACGGCGAGATCATCGCCGGGCTCGAGCCGCCGGAGTCGTCGATCCGCGCCATCGACTGGATCACCTCGGTCGGCG
This sequence comes from Thermoanaerobaculia bacterium, assembly GCA_036558045.1. Taxonomy (GTDB): domain Bacteria; phylum Acidobacteriota; class Thermoanaerobaculia; order Multivoradales; family UBA5704; genus DATARR01. Next base: position 6,480 of record DATBGJ010000083.1, on the reverse strand, counting down.
CCATCCCGACGGTCTGCGTCTTCCGTCCGCTCACGGGCACCGATCTGGAGAAGCTCGAGCCGCCGCGCAGCGAGGACCTCGTCCCCGTCTTCCGCCGCCTCTACGAAGCGTGCATGGAGCGCGGCCTGCCGATCGGCTGCGCGCCCAACGTCCACGTCAGCCTGGTGCTCCTGCCCGAGGAATGCCGGAGCCTGAGTCCGCGGCGGTATCCGCTGCAGACGCTGAAGCTCAAGGCCATGGCGCGGCTGTTCGCGCAGCGGTTCGCAAAGCGCTGCTCGGGGCTGCGGACGGCAGCCGGTGCGGCTCTTCAGGCGCCGTATCTCTCCAAAGCTCCTACAGCGACAGCACCCGAGTCAGCTCGAGGAGGCTCAGGTCCAGCGGCTTCTTGCTGGACACCACCTCCGCCAGCGGCGTCGTGGCGATCTGGCCTTTGAGCAGACCCACCAGCACGCCGTTTTCGCCGCCGGCCAGGCGCTCGACCGCCGCGGCGCCGAAACGGGTGGCGAGCAGACGGTCGAACGCGCCCGGGGTGCCACCGCGCTGCACGTGGCCCAGGATCGTCGCCCGCAGCTCGAAGCCCAGCCGCTGCCGGTGCTCGGCGAAGTAACGCATCAGCCGTTCGGCGTTGTACTGCGCGCCTTCGGCCACCACGACGAGGGCGTGCGGCTTGCCGCGCTGGTAGGCTTCCCGCAGCTCCTCGGTCAGAGCCTCGGGATCCATCTCCATCTCGGGGATGATGGCCGCCTCGGCGCCGCCGGCCACCGCGGCGGCGAGCGCCAGGTAGCCGCAGTCGCGGCCCATCACCTCCACCAGGAAGGCGCGCTGGTGCGACGAGGCGGTCACCTTCAGCCGGTCGATAGCTTCGAGGGCGATGTTGAGTGCGGTGTCCACCCCGATGGTGATCTCCGAGCCGTAGAGATCGTTATCGATGGTGGAGGCGACGCCGATGACGGGGAAGCCCGCCCGGACCAGTTGTTCGGCCCCACACTGCGAGCCGTTGCCGCCGATGACGACCAGCGCTTCGACGCCGTGCGCCGCGAGCTGTCGCAGGGCCTCCAGGCGCCCGTCGTCGGTGCGGAACTCCGGGCAGCGGGCGCTTCCCAGCATCGTCCCCGCCTGCTGCAGGATGCCTCCGACGTCGCGCGCCTCGAGAGAGACGAAGTTGCCGTCGATCAGGCCGCTGAACCCGCGCCGGACGCCGAAGACCTCCCATTCCTGGTGCACTCCCGCCCGCACCACCGCCCGGATGGCGGCGTTCATCCCCGGGGCATCTCCCCCGCTCGTCAAGACGGCGATCCTCTTCATGTGGCGATCAAGAGTATCGCCGCGATGCGCGCGTCACAATTCCGCGATGAGCCTTTCAAGGCCGGATCGCCACCTTGAGCACCCCGTCGCGGCGCTCGCCGAAGAGGCTGTAGCCCTCGGCGATGCGGTCGAGCGGGAAAGTATGGGTGAGGAGCGGCGTCAGGTCCACCCGCCCGTGGCGGACGACCTCCATCAGCCGCCGCATCCGCTCCTTGCCGCCGGGGCAGAGGGTGGTGACGATACGGTGATCGCCGAGGCCGGCCGCGAAGGCGTCGTAGGGCATCTGCAGCTTGCCCGAGTAGACGCCGAGGCTCGACAGGGTGCCGCCGGGCCGCAGACAGCGCAGCGAGCTCTCGAAGGTCTGCTGCGTGCCGAGCGCCTCGATGGCCACGTCCACGCCGCCGCCGGAGAGCTTCCTGACCTCCTCGATCACGTCCACCTTGCGATAGTCGAGCACCACGTCGGCGCCCATCCGCCTGGACATGGCGAGGCGGGTATCGTCGCCGTCGACGCCGATGATCAGCGAGGCGCCCATCAGCTTCGCGCCCGCCGTCGCGCAGAGGCCGATCGGTCCCTGGGCGAAGACGACGACCGCATCGCCGATCCGCACGCCGCCGGACTCGGCGCCGGAGAAGCCGGTCGAGGCGATGTCGGCCAGCAGCACCACCTGCTCGTCCGTCAGCTCGGCGGGGATCTTGGCCATGTTGGCCTGGGCGTTCGGCACCAGCAGGTACTCGGCCTGCGCGCCGTGGATCGTGTTGCCGAAGCGCCAGCCGCCGATCGCCTCGTATCCTCCGCCGTGGCCGCACTGCGAAAGATGGCCGGAGAGGCAGGCGAGGCACTGGCCGCAAGGAGTGATGGCGCCCACCAGCACGCGGTCGCCGACCTCGTAGCCGGTCAATCCTGGGCCCAGCTCCGTGATGACGCCCACCGGCTCGTGGCCGATGATCAGGCCGGGCCGTACCGGATACTCGCCGCGCACGATGTGCAGGTCGGTGCCGCAGATGGTGGTCAGGGTGACGCGGATGACCGCTTCGCCGGGGCCGGGCACCGGCCGCGGCATCTCCTCGACGCGGATGTCGTCCACGCCGTGGAAGACGGTTGCCTTCATGGTCTTTTTCGCCGTCCTGGGACGCGGGGTGATCTCCTCGGTGTCCCGCAGGACTTCGGTGATGGTCTCGATCATGGGAGAACCTCCTTTCTCCATCGCCAAGCTACAGGCGCGAGGTGTCGGGACCTACACCCGCAGGAGTGGTGTTCCAGCGCGGGAGGGTGGGATGGAAGCCCCGCGCTCCAGGGTAGCCGCCGCAACAGGTCCGCCCACTCCTTGGCGTGTCACGCCACACCCCGTGGGGCATTCCTTGCTGAGCGCCGCCATGCGAAAAGAGGTCTGACAAGACAGGCGCTTTCATGGAGGAAACGAGCATGTCCTCAGCACTCGATCGACTCATCCCGACGGCGCGGCTGGTGGAGATCAGCCACGTCGACCTCGCCGCGCCGCCGGCTCGCGTCTGGGAGCTCCTGCGCCACAAGGATCTGGCGCAATCTCCTTTCGTTCGCGCGCTCTTCGCCGTCCGCACGCTGCCCAGCCGCGTGGCCCGCGAGCGCGCGGCCGGGGCCACCATCCGCCTCGACGACCTCGTGTCGTCGCCCGAGCATCCCGGATTCCAGATCCTCGTCGACGAGCCGCCGCACGAGATCGTAGCCGGCGCAATCGGGAAGGTGTGGCGCCTCAAGATCCCATTCGTGCACCTTGCGAGCGCGGAGGCTTTCGCGGCCTTCGCCGAGGCGGGCTTCATCAAGGTCGCGTGGGCCCTTCGGTTCTTGCCTCTCGGCGCGAGCGCCACGCGTCTCGTGTTCGAGCTTCGCGTCGACGCAACCGACGACAAGTCATGGAGGAAGTTCCGCCGCTACTTCCGTGTCATCGGTCCCGCCTCGCGATTCATCCGGCGCTCGCTCCTCGCCGAGGTTGCGCGCAATCTCGGCACTCCGGAGCCGCGAGAGGGCGCGCTGTCGCTGGCCGGCAACGAGGCATGATCCTTTGGTGCGCGGTGCGTCCTCGCCGGCTGGTCGTAGCCGCTGGGGGATAGGATCGCCCGGATGGAACCCAGCCCGCAGCCTGCTGGCAGCTCCGACGATGGCGGTCCCTTCTGGAGCCTTGCCGCCGAGGAGGTCCTGCAGAGCCTGAATACGGGTTTCCAGGGCCTCACCTCCGCGGAAGCAGCTCTGCGGCTCCGTACGACGGGACCGAATCGGCTGCGGAAGGCACGGCGGACCTCCACGTTACAGCTTTTGGGGCGGCAGTTCGCGAGCCCGCTGGTGCTGATGCTCGCGTTCGCCGCCGCCCTGTCGCTCGCGGTCCACGCGGCGCACGACGCGGCCATCATCCTGGTCATCCTTCTGGCCAGCGGGCTCCTCGGCTTCTGGCAGGAATGGGGAGCGGCGGACGCGGTGCGCAAGCTCCTCGCCAGGGTGGCGGTGCGCGCGCGGATCCTGCGCGACGGCGAGGAACGGGAGGTGCCCTTGGAGGAGGTCGTGCCCGGCGACGTCGCGCTCCTTGCCGCCGGCGCCCTGGTGCCCGCCGACGCGCTGCTCCTCGAATCGAAAGACCTCTTCGCAGCGACGAGGCAGCGCTCACCGGCGAGACTTATCCGGCGGAGAAGCGGCCGGGACCGGCGCCGGCCGACGCGCCCCTCGCCCGGCGCACGCCGGCCCTCTTCCTCGGCACTCACGTCGTCTCGGGTACGGCGCGGGCGGTGGTGGTGCGCACGGGCCGCGGCACGGAGCTCGGCCAGGTCTCGTCGCGCCTCGCCCTTCGCCCGCCGGAGGCCGAATTCGAGCGCGGTATCCGGCACTTCGGCTATCTGCTGATGCGGGTGACGGCGCTCCTGGTGCTCGCGATCTTCGCCGTCAACGTCTATCAGCACCGGCCGGTGATCGAAGCCTTCATGTTCTCCCTCGCCCTGGCCGTGGGGCTCGTGCCGGAGCTGCTGCCGGTCATCGTCAGCATCAATCTCGCCCGCGGCGCCCGGCGCATGGCGCGCGCCAAAGTCATCGTCAAGCGGCTGGCGGCGATCGAGAACTTCGGCAGCATGGACGTGCTCTGCGCGGACAAGACGGGCACCCTGACCGAGGGCAAGGTGCGGCTGCGCTCGGCCCTCGCCGTGGACGGCACGGCCAGCGAGACCGTGCTGCTCCACGCCTACCTCAACGCCGCCTTCGAGAGCGGCTTCGCCAACCCTATCGATCAGGCGATCCGCGATCACCGGACGTTCGATCTGACAGGCTGGCGCAAGCTCGACGAGGTGCCTTACGACTTCGTGCGCAAGCGGCTGAGCGTGCTCGTCGAGCGAGACGGGGAGCGCCTGCTCGTCACCAAGGGGGCGCTCGCCCAAATGCTCGAGGTCTGCTCGCGGGCGGCGGCCGACGGCGGCGAGGTGCCTCTGGAGAGTGTGCGGCCGGCCCTTGAGGCCCGGTTCGCGGCGCTCTCGGAGGAGGGCCTGCGTACGTTGGGCGTGGCGGTGCGGACGCTGCCGCCGGAGGCGCCGGCCGCGGCTACCAAGGACCTGGAAGCGGAGATGACCTTCCTCGGCTTCCTCGTCTTCTTCGATCCGCCGAAACCGGGCATGGAGCGGACGCTGGCGGACATCGCCGCCGCCGGCGTCGGCTTCAAAATGATTACCGGGGACAACCTCCGCGTGGCCGCGCACCTGGCGCGCCAGGTGGGGATCGCCGCGCCGGTGACGCTCACCGGCCGCGAGCTGCGGCGGATGAGCGACCGGGCCCTCGCCCAGCGGGCCGAGCGGGTGGACGTCTTCGCCGAGGTCGAGCCCAATCAGAAGGAGCGCATCATTCTCGCGCTGCGCAAGCGGGGCCATGTCGTAGGCTTCCTGGGCGACGGCATCAACGACGCCTCGGCGCTGCACGCCGCGGACGTGGGGATCTCCGTCGACAGCGCCGTGGACGTGGCCAAGGAAGCGGCCGAGATCGTGCTGCTCGAGCGCGACCTCGGCGTGCTGATCGAGGGCGTCCGCGAGGGGAGACGGACCTTCGCCAATACGCTCAAGTACATCTTCATCACCACCAGCGCCAACTTTGGCAACATGGTGAGCATGGCCGGGGCGTCGCTCTTCCTGCCGTTCCTGCCGCTGCTGCCGACCCAGATCCTGCTCAACAACTTCCTTTCGGACTTCCCGGCGATGACCATCGCCACCGACCGGGTGGACCCCGAGCTGGTGGAGCGGCCGCTGCGCTGGAACCTCCGTTTCATCCGCGACTTCATGGTCGTCTTCGGCGGTATCAGCTCGGTTTTCGACTTCCTCACTTTCGGCGCGCTCCTCTGGCTGCTGCGGGCCACGCCCGAGCGGTTCCGCAGCGGCTGGTTCGTGGAGTCGGTGCTGACCGAGCTGCTGATCCTGCTGGTGATCCGCACGCGGCGGGCCTTCTTCCGCAGCCGGCCCAGCCCCGCGATGGAGATCGCAACCGTGCTGGTGACGGTGCTGAGCGTCGCCGTCCTGTATCTGCCGGTGAATCGCTACTTCGACCTCGTGCCCCTGCCGTTGCCCTACCTCGCCGTGCTCGGCGCCATCTCCCTGGCGTACGCCTTGGCGTCCGAGGCGGCCAAGGGATGGTTCTTCCGCCGCCAGGGTGGATGGGGCGGGCGCGGTCAATCGGCCAGCAGCCGGGCGAGCTCGGCGTCCCGGCCGTAGACGTCGGGGCCGAGCCGAAGCACGCCGTGGCCGTGGGAGAAGAGGACGAGCCCGGAGCGCCTGCGGGAATCACGAGATCGCCCCGGCTCCTTGTCCCATGAATCGAGCCGTTCCGGAACGTCCTGCGGGGTGGGAGATCGGCGCCCAAAAGGCCTCCGGCCGGACGTCTCCCCCTCGCCGGGGTAGCTGCCGCGGCGGAATGTCCCCACTCCACGGCGTGCCGCGCCATACCTTGCGGGGTGTCCCGCGCCAGCCGCCGCTGTGGGAAAAAGAGGGCGTGACAGACAAACGTTTCGTGGAGGAACGATCATGTCCAAACCTCTGAAGACCATCGTCATCGCCACCTCACTCACCGACGTCAGCGACGGCGTCGTGCGGACCGGCACCACTCTCGCGCGGGCAACCGGGGCCTCGCCATGGCTCGTCCACGCCTATCTTCCCTACCTTCCTCTCGCTTTTCCGTCCG
>DATBGJ010000082.1:0-3825 GCA_036558045.1 Thermoanaerobaculia bacterium | reverse complement strand
ATGGTCGCCGACCGCTTCGGCGTGCCGTGGATGGTTACCGTCGCTTCGCCGCAAAACGCCTGACGTGTCGATTTCGCGGTAGCTCGCTCGTCATCCTGACAGAGCCGGGAAAGCCCGAGCTTCGAATAGGAGGTCGCCATGAAATACCTGTGTCTGGGCTACTACGACGTGGAGAAGTTCCAGGCGCTGCCGCCGGCCGAGCTGGACGCGATCGTCAAGGAGTGCAAAGCGCACGACGAGGCGCTGAAGAAGACCGGCAAGGTGAGCGTCGTCGCGTCCCTCTCGATGCCTCAGGACTGGAAATCGATCCGGCCGCGGAAAGGCAGGCCCACCGTCACTGACGGCCCTTTCACCGAGGCGAAAGAGGTGGCGGGAGCGTTCTTCATCGTGGAGGCGAAGGACATGGACGAGGCGGTCGAGGTCGCCTCGCTGCACCCGGCGGCTCACCTGGGCGAGTCCGTGGGATGGGCTGTCGAGGTGCGGGCGTGCGACTTCTTCGAACAGGCATAACAAGGAATGAAAGGGACCCAAAGGATTCCAAGGACTCCAAGGACAGGTGAGTCAGCCCCTTGTCCTTGCCATCCTTGTTATCCTTGAGGTCCTTTACAGGTGTCTATTGGTTGCGGCCGCCTACACGTAGGCTTCCAGCTCGGTCCAGGGATCCTCTTCGAGCACCTTCTTGACGTCGATCATGAAGCGGTCGGCGTCGGCGCCGTCCACCAGCCGGTGGTCGTAGGTGATCGCCAGGTAGCACATCGTCTTGATGGCGATCGCGTCGTTGCCGTTCTCGTCCTCGACGACCACCGGCCGCTTCTCGATGGTGCCGACACCGAGGATCGCCACCTGCGGCTGGTTGATCACCGGCGTGCCGAAGAGGCTGCCGAAGACGCCCGGGTTGGTGATGGTGAAGGTGCCGCCCTGCGTCTCCTCGGGCTTGAGCTTCTTCGAGCGCGCACGGTCCGCCAGGTCGTTGGCGGCCTTGGCGAAACCGACGAGGCTCAAGGTGTCGCCGTTCTTGATCACCGGCACGATGAGGCCGCGACCCGGCATGTCGACGGCCATGCCGATGTTGATGTCCTTCTTGTAGACGATGTTGGTGCCGTCGATGGAGGCGTTGACGGTCTTGTGGGCCTTGAGCGCCGTGGCGACCGCCTTGAAGATGAAGGGCATGAAGGTGAGCTTGGTGCCCTCCTTCCTCTGGAAGCCGTCCTTGGCGCGGGCGCGGGCGCGGGCGATGCGCGACATGTCGATGTGGAAGACGGTGGTGACGTGCGCCGAGGTGGCCTTGGAGTACACCATGTGGGCCGCCGTGATCTGCCGGATCTTCGACATCGGCTCGATCTCGACGTTCTCGCCCGGCCCATAGGCCGGCACGTGGAAGCCGGCCGGGGCCTGGCGCGCCGCGGGCGCCGCGGCAGCGGCGGGAGGTGGCGCGGCGGCTGGAGGCGGCGCAGCCGCGGGCGCCGGGGCTGCCGCGGGAGGCGCGGCCGGTGCCGCCTTGCGCTGCTCCAGGAACTTCTCGATATCCTGCTTGGTCACGCGGCCTTGCGCGCCGGTGCCTTCGACCTCCTCCAGGTTGACGCCTTCCTTGGCGGCGATGCTGCGCACCAGCGGACTGGAGAACTTGCGCAGCCGTTCAGCCTCATCCCCTTCCTTCGCCGGCGCCGCCTCCGCGGGCTTGGGCGCCGGCTCTTCGCGGGCCGTCTCCTCACGCTTCGCCTCGGTGGCGGTGGGGGCCGGCTCCGCTCCGGGCGTCGCGGCGGGCACGACCGGCGCCGCGACGTTGGGCGCCTCGGGAGGCCTATCCGCTTCCTTCTGGTCCGCCACCGAGGGCGGCTCAGGTGGCTCCTCGGCCTCTCGCGACGACGCCGCGGCCGGCTGCTCGCCCGACTCGCCGATCACCGCCACGACCTTATTGACCTCGACCGTCTCTCCTTCCTGGTGACGGATCTCCAGCAGCGTGCCGCTGGCCGGGCTGGGGATCTCGGCGTCCACCTTGTCGGTCGAGATCTCGAACAGCGGCTGATCCCGGTCCACCTTGTCGCCCACCTTCACCAGCCAGCGGGTGATGGTGCCCTCGGCGATCGACTCTCCCATCTGAGGCATCACGACTTCCGTAGCCATAAGCTCTCCGTTCCCTCTCAGTAGCTGGCCAGCTCACGCACCCGGGCGACGAGCTTGTCCACGTTGGGCAGATAGGCTTCTTCGAGCGTCGGGCTGTAGGGGACCGGGGTGTCCGGACAGCAGAGCCGGTGCACCGGCCCGTCCAGCCAGTCGAAGGCGTGCTGGGCGATCCGCGCCGCCACTTCCCCGGCCACCGAGCCCGTGGTCTGCTCCTCGCTCAGGACGATCACCCGGCTGGTCTTGCGGACGGTCGCGAGGATGGCTTCCTGATCGAGGGGCTTGAGTGTCCGCAGATCGAGGACTTCCAGGTCGATCCCGTCCGCTTCGAGGCGCCCGGCGGCCTCCAGCGCCACCTGAAGCATAGCACCCCAGGTGATGACGGAAAGGTCCCGCCCCTCGCGCGCCAATCGCGCCTTGCCGATCGTCACCAGGCCGTCTCCCGCGGACAGCTCGTCCTTGAGCCGCCGGTAGAGGTACTTGTGCTCGAAGTAGAGCACCGGGTTCGGGTCGCGGATGGCCGACCGGAGCAGGCCGTAGGCGTCCGCCACGGTGCCTGGCGCCACCACCTTGAGGCCCGGCGTGTGGTGGAAGTACGACTCCGGGTTCTGGCTGTGGTAGGCCGAGCCGTGGACGTTGCCGCCCGCCGGCCCGCGGATGACGATCGGCACCGGCTGGCCCCAGCGGTAGCGGTTGGGAGCGGCGAAGTTGACGATCTGGTTGAAGGCGCAGGAGATGAAGTCGATGAACTGCATCTCCACCACCGGCAGCATGCCCATCATGGCGGCGCCGACGGCGCAGCCCACCATGGCCGACTCGCTGATCGGCGTGTCGACGATGCGCTCCGGGCCGAAGCGCTCCAGGAAGCCGGCGGTGACGCGGAAGGCGCCGCCGTAGGTGCCGATGTCCTGGCCGAGCATGAACACCCGCTCGTCCTTCTCCATCTCGTCCCACAGGGCCTGGCGGACGGCTTCGAGATAGGTGACGGCGGCCATCAGACGGACACCCCCTCGGGAGCCGGCTCGTAGACGCCCTCGAAGGCGCGCTCCGGCGGCGGCATCGGCGAGGCGAGGGCGAAGTCCACCTCCTCGTTGAGCCGCGCGTCGATCTCCGCCACGATGGCCTTGAGCTCCTCCTCGTTGGCGACGCCCTCGCCGAGCAGGTGGCGCTCGAAGCGCTCGATGGGATCCTTCGCCTTCCACGTCTCGAACTGCTCCTTGGGCACGTAGCCGGCGTCGTCGTGCTCGGCGTGGCCCTTCATGCGGAAGGTCTTGGCCTCGATGAGGCTCGGTCCGCCGCCGGCGCGCGCCCGCTCGACGGCCCGCTTCGTCGTCTCGTAGACGGCGAGCACGTCGTTGCCGTCTATGGTCTCGCCGGGAATGCCGTAGGCGGCGGCGAGGGTGGCGATGTTCTTGATCCGCATCTGCCGCGAGGTCGGCGTCGAATAGGCCCAGCCGTTGTGCTCGGCAATGAGGACAAAGGGTACGTGCAGCACGGCGGCGAGGTTCAGCCCCTCGTGGAAGTCGCCCGTCGAGGTGCCGCCGTCGCCGATGTAAGTGAGGGCCAAGAGGTCCTTGCCCTGCATGCGGCCGGCCAGGGCCACGCCGGCCATCACGGGGATCAGGGCGCCGAGCATGGAGATCGGCGCCACGAGGCCGCGCTGCAGATCGCCGAAGTGGGTATTGCCGTCCTTGCCGCCGGTCG
>DATBGJ010000081.1:0-9810 GCA_036558045.1 Thermoanaerobaculia bacterium | reverse complement strand
CGCTCCGGGCTCGTCTGGAGGACATCAAGGCTGCCAGGGAAGCGCTGATCGCGCGCTTGCGACTCCAATCCCCCAGGCTCGCCGCTCTGCAAGCCCCAGCGCCTCTGGACCTTGCGGGGGCGCGCCGCGCCCTCGACCACGGTACGGTCCTGCTGGCCTACGCCATCGGCCCCGAATGGTCGTATCTCTTCGTCGTCAGACCCAGTGACGAGGGCGGCGACGGCCTGGAGGTGCACCGGCTGCCGATCGGTAAGCTCGCCTTGGAGAAAGAGATCGAGACTTACCGCCGCTTGCTGACGATGCCCCGCGGTGACCCCGGAAATCTCAACGCTCGAGCGTCCAGGCTCTACAACCTGCTCCTGAGGCCGGCGGAAAAGCGGCTTGCAGGCGCGGAGCGAATCCTGATCTCGGCCGACGGTGCGCTCCATCTGCTGCCCTGGGCCGCTCTGCGGCGCGGTGCTCAGTACCTGGTGGAATGGCGGCCGCTCCACCTCATCGCCTCCGCCACGGTCTACGCACAAACGATGCAGGAGCGGCGTCCCGCGGGCGATCCCCGCACCTGGCGGCTCGTCGCGTTTGGAGACCCCAGTTATCCAAAGATTTCCAGCGCTCCTGGCGAGACCGTAGCGGATAGCGAAGTTCGGTCCGCGCTGCATCGCGGCCTCCAGTTGAAGCCCTTGCCGGCCACGCGCGACGAGATCCGAGGGATTGCCGAGCTCTTCCCCAAAGCCGAGGTCTATCTCGGTGAGGAGGCGACGGAAGAGCGCGCGAAAACGACCTCGCAACACGCCGACCTCCTCCACCTGGCGGGTCATGGCCTGATCAATGAGCGGTTCCCTCTCGACTCGGCGCTGGCCTTGACGATACCGCTGCAGCCCCAGGAGGGCCGCGACAACGGACTGCTTCAGGCCTGGGAGATCTTCGAAAGCGTGCGCCTCGACGCGGACTTGGTGACCCTCTCGGCTTGCGATACCGCTCTCGGCAAGGAGATGGGAGGCGAGGGCCTGGTCGGCCTGGTAAGGGCCTTCCAATTCGCCGGCGCGCGCTCGGTGCTCGCCTCGCTGTGGAGCGTCTCCGATCGCCCGACGGCGATGCTCATGAAACGGTTCTATACCCACCTCCGCCAAGGCAAGACGAAAGATGAAGCCCTGCGGGCCGCGCAACTCGATCTGATCGGCACGAAGAAAGCAGGCCTCTCGCATCCTTACCACTGGGCGGCGTTTTCTCTCTATGGCGACTGGAGATAGATCAGAGCGAGTCCTTACCGCCAGTCGCCGAACAGCTCGAACGCCGCCCAGTGGAAGGGATGGGGAGACCCGGACTTGCCGCGGATCTGATCGATCTGCGCCGCCCGCAGCGCCTCGTCCTTGGTTTTGCCGCTGTGCAGGTAGCCGTAGAAGCTCTTCATGAAGCGGAGAGTGGAGACGTCGGAGATGCTCCACAGGGAGGCGACGACCGAGCGGGCGCCGGCGAACTGGAAGGCGCGGACCAGGCCGACCAGGCCCTCGCCTCCCATTTCCTTGCCGAGCCCCGAATCGCAAGCCGAGAGGGTGACCAGGTCCGCGTCGAGACGGACGCTGTCGAAGATCTCCCAGGCCTGGAGCAGGCCGTTGTCCCGGCCCTCTTCAGGGTGCTCGGGGATCGAGAGGGCCAACGCGGAGTTGAGCGGGAAACGCTCGTCGAGCAGGCCGTGGCAGGCGAAGTGGAGCCGCCGGGCTTGCGGCGCCAGGGACTTGGTCTTCTCTTCCGTGGCGTCGCGGCTCAGCAGGGTCTGTGCACCGGGGAAGAGCCTGGAGATCGCCTCCACCTCGCCGCGCGTCGCCGGCAAGGGTTTCAATTGCAGGCCTCGGCGAAGGGCGCTCCTCACCTGCGGGTCCGTGGTTTTCTCCGCCTGAGCTTTGAGCCCCGCTGGGTAGAGGGGGTCTCCCACGGCGAGCAACTCCGTCGCCGGCGCGGAAGCCTCCTTGGAGCGCGCCGCCTTCAACTCTTTGTAGACCGCAGCGGAAGCCGCGATATGAATCGGCTTGGACTCCGCCAGGTAATGGCCATGGGAGACGAGCGCCGCGAAAGGCAGAGAGTGCAGCGGCCCATCCGGCGAGATGAGCCAGCGGTCGGCCTTGGCGAGCACCGGCTCGGCCGGACGGATCAAGAGGTCATAGAGACGCCCGCCGCGCTCTTTCAATGCCGCAAGGCCGCCGTACGGCCGGTCCAACAGGCTGCGGAATGCCTCGACCTCTCTTTTCAGGTCCTCTTTTCCGATAGCAAGCGGATAGAAGTAGAGATCCGGGCCGAGGGCTCCCGCCGCTGGGATGACGAAGAGATAGCTGCGCGATTCGCCGACGGCATAGGTGAGGAGCATGGTTCCCGGATCGAGAACCGAGCGCGCCGCCGCCAGATCGAGAGGAGGAGAGCTCTCGAGAGCTCCGATGCGCGGCGACGAATGCTCGATCTGTTTCTGGATTTCCGCCTGCTCGAGCCGCAGGTCGCGCAGTCGGCCCTCCAACGTCTCGCGTTTTTCCGCGCCCTCTGCAGGCACCCAGTCGGCGAGGGCCGCCAGTGCCCGGTCATACTCGGTGTCCAACCGGTGACGTTCGGCATAGAGCCCCGCCGGAAGCTCCGACGCGAAGCGCAGGTCTTTTTGTGCCAGCATCTCCTGAAAGCCGCGGGCGCGTCCTCTTTCGATGAATTTCCAGGCTTCCTGCGGCCGCCCGAGCGCCATCTGGTGCTCCGCGGCTTCGAAGTAGAGATCTCCCAAGGAAGAGCCGTAGAACCATCGAGACTCCTGCGCGCCCCCGAGCCGTGTCCGTTGGGCTTCCAGTGCTTCGACCGCCGCCAGGTAACTCGCCGCGGCCTCTGCGGCCTGGCCTCTCCGCGCCTGTAACCGGGCGAGGGCCTGATAGATCTCGGGCAGCAGCCCGCGGTACTGGTGCGTTTCGCAGATCTGGATCGCTGCGCGCAGGTGAGCCTCGGCGGCCGTAAGGTCGTTCCGCTCGAGAAGCAGAATGCCGAGCTTCAGATGAATGGAGCCGGCATCGACGGACTCGGGATTGATCTCCTGCCAGATCGCCATGGCGCGCTGCAAGAGCTGCTCGGCCTCCGAGCTCCGGCCCTGGAGCCTTACCGCCTCCGCCAGGCCGACGAGGCATGAAGCGCTTTTCGGCCCCATGGGATTGAGCTTCTCGCTGATGTCAAGGGCACGCTGCCACAACTCCTCCGCCTTCCTGCCCTGATCTTGCAGTAGCGCGGATCTGGCGAATTCCATGATGCGGTCTCGCATCGCGATGCCGCTTGGATCGAGCTTTTCAAGCAGTGTCATCTGGCGCTGGAGGAAGCTCTCGGCCGCGGCGTGATCGCCGCGCTGATGCGCGGTCAAGCCGAGCCAACCCAGGGTGGTCGCCAACTCCACACTCTCGGGCTTTTCCCTCTCGAGCATTCGCTTGGCGCGCAGAAAGGCGGCCTCGGCGCCCGCGAAATCGCCGCGACTGAGGAGCAGCTCGCCGTAGTTCCAGAGGTTCATCTCCATTCCCGAGTCCGCAGGATCGAGCTTTTCCAGGATCGCCAGAGAGCGGGCCATGTACAACTCGGCTTGCGCCAGATCGCCGCGCGTTCCTGCCATCGCCCCGAGGTTGTTCGCCGTGGCTGCTTCGGTGCCGCTGCCGGGAGCGATACGGAGAACCAGGTCGTAGGCACGCCGGGTCAAACGTCCCGACTCTTCCAGGTTGTCCTGCATGTCGGCCGTAGCGCCAAGCTTGCGGAGCAGCCAAACGACAAACAGACTTTCTGGACGATTCTGCTCTTCCAGGCGAAGGGCTTCCTCGAGCTCCTGCCTGGCCTGCGGAATCTCACCACGCTGCCAGAGCGCCTCCCACCAGGCTACATGGAGATGCGCTTCCAGGCGGTCTGCTTTGAGCGCTCGGGCTTTTGCCAGGGCAGCTCGATATCCTGTGTCCACTTCGGACCACTGCTGGGCTCGTGCACGTAGCCGGGCAGCCTGGTCGCGGAGCCATAACTCCGCGCCGTCACAGTGATTCCCGGAAGCCAGCTCCGCCGCATGCTCGAGTTCCTGCGCGGCGGACGCGGGATCGCCCGCCTGCTCGCGCTCGCGGGAAGCCTGGTAGGCTTCGGCGAGCGCGCCCTGCAGAAGCGGCGCCACCGTAATCCCCTGGACCACCGGCAACAAGCTCCAGCGGCGCGTCTCCGACCCGCGGGCTCCTTCGACGACAACTCCACCGCGCTGCGCGTCCTCGATCTCGACGTCCCCCCAGTCGAACGGGGTGCGAAGATCTCCGCGCGCGACGCACTCCGCTTCGCCTCCGGCGGTCCGGCACCAGGAAAAGAGCCGATCGCCTGCCCGCAATCCGGCGCGAAAGCCCGCGGCTTCAGGGGTCACAGTCTCAAGGACCACCCCCGGGGTGGAGAACGGGCAGCGAGGGGATGCCGCCGCGGGTTCCTGAGCCGCGGCCAGGGACGCGAGGAGCAGCGCCAGGGAAGGGAGAGACGCGGTCACTGCCAATCGCCGAACAGCTCGAAGGCCGCCCAGTGGAAGGGGTGGCGCGAGCCGGACTTGTCGCGGATCTGATCGATCTGCGCCGCCCGCAACGCCTCGTCCTTCGACTTGCCATGGCGCAGATAACGGTAGAAGCGCTTCATGAAGGGGACGGTGGAGAGGTCGGAGATGCTCCACAGCGAGGCGAGGACCGAGCGGGCTCCCGCATACTGGAAGGCACGGGTGAGCCCGACGAGCCCTTCGCCGCCCGTCTCCTTGCCCAATGCCGTGTCGCAGGCGGAGAGGGTCACCAGGTCGGCGTCGAGGCGCACGCTCTCCAGGATCTCCCAAGCCTGCAGCAGGCCGTTGTCCTGCCCTGGCGCCGGATGCTCCGGAATGGCCAGCGCCAGGGCGGAGTTGAGCGGAAAGCGCTCGTCGAGCAGGCCGTGGCAGGCGAAATGGACGAGGCGCGCCGCGGTGCCGAGAGACTTCGCCTTCTCCTCCGTGGCCTCGCCGCCGAGATAGGTCTCGGCCTGCGGAAAGAGGCTGGCGATGGCTTCCACCTCCCGCCGGGTGGCCGGGATGGGTTTGAGAGAGAGGCCGCGGCGGACCGCGGTGAGGATCTCGAGCCTCGCCGCCGGAGCCGCGTCCCGGTCCTTGGGCAGCGTGGGATAGACCGGATCGCCGAAGGCGACGACCTCGCCGCGCGTGAGGTCGTCGGGCGCGCGCCGCGCTTTCTTCAGCTCCGCGTATACGGTCGCCGAGAGGACGAAATGCACCGGTTTCCACTCGACGAGGTAGCGGTCCTTGCGCATCAGCGCGGCGAAGGGCAGGGTGTGGAGGGAGCCGCTCGGCGAGACGAGGAGACGCTTCGCGGCGGCGATCCGGGCCTCGGCGGGTCCGATCAACAAGGCGTAGAGCTTCCCGGCCTGGGCGGCCAGCGCCGCGCGGTCGGAGCGGGGGTTCTGCAGGAGGTTGTTGAACGAGGCGATCGCTTCCCGCAGCGGCTGGGCGCCGATCGGCAGCCGGAAGACCGCGAGGCCGGGGCCCGCGAGCTCGGGCGGCTGGACCACGAACAGATAGCTCTCCTCCTCGCCGAGGGCGTAGGAGAGCAGCGCCGTCCCCGGATCCAGGACGCGGCGCGCGCCGGCGAGGTCGAGCGGCTCGGGATATTGCAGCGACGCCAGGCGGGGAGAGCTCTTGCGGATCTGCGCGGTCAGCTCCCGCTGCCCGTCCTGGATCTCGCGCATGCGGTTGAGGAGGCGTTCGACTTCGGCGTCCTGGGCCGGCGTGAGGCGGGCGAGAGCTCCTTGGACGGATTCGAGGTCCCGGTTGAGCTCCGTTCTCCTGCGGGCGAGCTCGGCGGGAAGATCGGCGGCGAGCAGGTCGCGCTCGGCGAGCTGCTTGAGAAAGGCGCGGGCACGTCCCCGCTCGAGGACGTGGAAAGCCTCCGCCGCCTGGCCGAGCTCGACCCGCGCCACGAGACAGTCGGCAAAGAAGCTCGCCTCCTGCGTTGCCACCCTGGCGTTGCGTTCCGACGAGACCTTCTCGGCGACGTCGGCGGCTGCACAGAGAGCCTCGACGGCGGCGGGCGTGCCGCTCCGCCGCCGCAGCGTCAGGCCCAGGCCGTGCAACAAGGTGGCTGAGGTGCCCGGGGCCAGCCTTGCCCGGATTTCCAAAGCGCGCCGATAGTCGGTCTCCGCCTCCGCCAGGTCTCCGCACTGCAGCCCCCTGTCCCCGAGGGCTTCCAGGGTCAGAGAGTCGCCGATGCTGCCGGGGCTCAGCCGCTGCTGCATGACGGAGGCACGCCGGAGGTTGGTCTCGGCCGTGGCGCAATCCTGCCGCCGGAGAGCGACGATGCCGAGGTTCTTGAGCCCGCGCGCGAAGGCGAGGCCTTCCGGCTCCAGTTTCTCTTCCAGGCTCAGGGCACGCCGGAGATGTTCCTCGGCCTTCTCCAGATTCCCGCGCTCGAGCTCCTGGAGCCCCAGGTTTTCCAGGGTGATCGCCAGGCCCGCGCCGCTGGGGTCGCGTTTCTCTTCGATCGCCAGAGCTCGCCGCAGGAAATATTCCGAGGTTTCCTCGTCATACGTCCTGACGGCGAGGTCGCTGAGGTTTTTCAGGGCCTTGGCCAGCTCGAGGCTCTCGGGCCTGGTCCTCTCGTAGATGGCCTTGGCGCGGCGGAGGAGCTCCTCGGATTCCGCGACGTTCCCGCGGTTGCCGACGACGGTGCTCAGATTGAGCAAAGTGCTCGCGACGTCCGCGCTCTCGGGAGCCAGCTCCTCCTGGATCGCCAGGGCCCGCCGCAGCGTCTCCTCCGCGGCGATCAGGTCTCCCCGGAGCTGCATCACGTTGCCCAGGTTCATCAGGGTGCCGGCGAGGCTCAAGCTGCGCGGCGCCAATCTTTCGCGAATGGCCAGGGCCTGCCGGAGATAGGTTTCGGCCGCTTGCAGATCGCTGTGCTGGGCCGCCATGGTGCCGAGGGTGTGGAGGTCCCAGGCCACGGCCAGTCCTTGCGGCTCGGCCTTGCGGTCGAGCTCCAGCGACTGGAGGAAGAGGTCTTCCGCCTCGCGCCAGGAGCCGCGCCGCTGAAAGGTCTTTCCCCAGGCCTTGGCGATGCAGGCGTCCAGCCCCGCCGCGCCGGGGAGGCGCGCCTGCTCGGCGGCCTCCTCGTAGAGCGCGTCGGCCTGCGGCCATTGCCGCGCCTCGGCGAGGACGCCGGCAATCCGCGACAGCAGCCAGACGGCGAGCCGGCCGTCGCCGGGCCGCTTCGTCGCGAGCACCGCCGAGCGCCAGCGCGCGACCGCGGCAGCCAACGGTTCTTTGCCGGCGAGGCTCCGGCCTTCCTCGTAGAGCGCGCGGAGATCCTCCGCGACGGGACGGACCTTGACCGACTGGGAGCCCGGGAGCAGGACCCAGGTGGTGTCGGCCGCGGCGCGCTTGCCCGCGATCCTGACGCCGCCGCGCGGGGCGTGCTCGATCTCCATCGTCTCGAAATCGAAGGGGGTCTCGAATCTCCCCGCGGCCAGACAGGGGCCCTCCGGCGAGGCCGCCGTCCTGCACCAGGAGAGCAGGAGATCGCCGGCCTGCAGGCCCGCGCGGGCTCCCAGCGATTCCGGGGCCACCTCCTCGACGAGGACGCCGGCCGGCCGTGCGGCGTTCTCGCCGCGCGGCTGCCTGACGCCGGCGACCGTGCAGGCCACGGCGAGCCCGAGGCCGAGCCAGAGCGCGGCATGGGGCTTGCTCACGGCTCCTCTTGCAGGCGCCGGTCGAGATCGGCGAAGGCCTTTTCCAGCGCCGCGTCTCCCGGCGATTCCCGCAGCGCGGCCCGCAGCTCTTCGCGGGCCTCGGCCAGCAGCCCGAGGCCGCGGTCCACCTCGGCCAACAGAGCCAGGGGAACGCCGGCGGCCGCCTCCCCGGCCGCCTTGCGCAGCGCTTCCCGGGCTTCGGCGATTTGCCGCGGCAGGGTCACGATCTCGGCCTCGCCGCGGGCGACGGGTCCCGCGCGCTCCACGGTGGAGACCTGCCAAGAGTAGCGCAGCCCGGGTTGCAGGACCCCTGCGGGGACGCGCACCTCGGCGCCGGCGGTCTCGGTCGAGAAGACGGCGCGCCCCTGGTCGTCCCGCACCTCGACCCGATACCTTGGCGTCCCCGCGACCGGCTGGAAGCGGAGGATGGTCTCTTGCGCGAGCGCCGTCGCGCCGTGGTCGGGATAGAGGCCGGCGATGCTTTCCGAACGGATGCGCAACGCTCCGGCGCGCCGTCCCGGGCGGTCTCTCGCCGAGATCGGGGAGAGGCCCGGCAGGGGCGGCGTCGTCGGCAGAGGGCGCACGAGACCGGTGCGGGAGGCGAGGCCGCGTGGTCCGAGCCTCGCCCGCGAATGCGCGCCCAGCTCGTAGCGCAAGCCGTTTATGAAGGCCAGCTCCAGGCGGGAACGCGGGCCGGCCTCCAAGGTCGTGCCGGCCGGGAGGCGGTCGCCCAGGCGCAGCGACCGGCGGCCCGTGTAGGGAGGGGCGAAGGAAGCCTTGCCGGTGAGCGAATAGACGATGGCGATGGGCTCGGCGGCGCCGGCCGCGCCGGCGAAGCCGAGCGGCAGCGCGGCGATGGCGCCGAGACCCAGGAAGCGCGTGATTCTCATGATGCTGAGACCTCCGGAGGCGAAGAAAGGTTCCGCCGCAGGACGAGCGCGGCGAGAGACCCGAGCAGGACGAGGAGCAGGGGAGCCGTGATCGGGAGCCTCAGGCCGGTCCACCAGAAGATCGGCAAGGAAAGGGCCAGATAGGCGCCGGCTGCCGCGGCGAGGCCGATCGCGATGAGGCGGGTGCGGCGCGCGCAGAGGATTCCTGTCATGGCGAGAGCGGCTCCCAGCGCCGCCGCGACGAGGACCGGCATCTTCCCCGGCTCGCGGATCGGCAGTCCGGCCCCGATCGTGTCCACCATCAAGGCCTGCAGCGTGAGCCCCGATACGGCGGTGCCGCGTCCGGCGGTTTGCGGGACACGGTAGTAGTCGTCCCCGGAGCCGCGGAAGTCGCCGCCCAGGAGCACCAGCCGGTCCGCGAACCGCCCGGGGTTGCGGTCGAGGACGGCGGGGACCTGCCGCCAGGAGATGGGGTCGTAGCGCTGCCAGTCGATGCGGCCGTCGATCCAGAATCTCTGCGGCGTTTCATCTCCCGAGGATGAAGCGGCGCCGAGACCCCGCGCGGCCCGCGCCACCCAGGACGAGCGCCGGAAGCGGTCGACGTCGCGGAACCAGAGCCGGCCCTGGCGGACGACGCCGTCGCGGTCCTCGTCCAGGTTGACGAAGCCGAAGAGATCGGCGGTGCGCTGTGGGCCGAGGGCCACCTTCGTCAATGCATCGAGGCAATCCATCTTGACGAGGGTGCCGTCGGGAGCGGAGAAGGCGGCGAGCGTCAGGTCCTCGGGATGGTGCAGGACGAGATCCGCAAAGC
The DNA here is from genome assembly GCA_036558045.1 of Thermoanaerobaculia bacterium. Taxonomy (GTDB): domain Bacteria; phylum Acidobacteriota; class Thermoanaerobaculia; order Multivoradales; family UBA5704; genus DATARR01. Next base: position 378 of record DATBGJ010000081.1, on the reverse strand, counting down.
TCCGCGACCGGCTCCACTGCGCGGGCAACTGGAGGTTGATCGCCACGCCGCGCGCGCCGGCCGCGAAGATGCGGGAGAGGCCGCGGCCGATCTCGTCCGCCCGGTCGGCGAGGGGACGCGGGCTGCTCTCGAGGCTCGCCTCGTCGAGAGTGATCAGCAGGATGCGGGGGTCCGGCTGCCGCGCCGGCGAGGTGCGGAGGCGCAGGTCGCCGATCCAGCGCTCGGCGGCCGGGATGGGCGGCCAGGGAAGAAGGAGGCTCAAGCCCGCCAGCGAAGCCCCGAGGAGCGCCGCAATCGCCAGCCGGCGCGGCACTTCCCGGGCCTTCCAGCGCGCCCGCTCCGCCTCCAGGACCGCCTGCCGGAGCCCGCGCACGAGCT
>DATBGJ010000080.1:0-3588 GCA_036558045.1 Thermoanaerobaculia bacterium | reverse complement strand
GCCACGGATCCAGAAGGCGCTGGCGGTCCTCGGAAAGGGTCTCTCGATAAGACTGATCGACGAGGCGGCATAACTGGCCGTCGTCTGCGGCTAGAATCCATCGCGTTCCGAGGGGAACGGCCATCGCAAGGCCGTACCGATCCCAATCATTTGGAGGTTTTGCTGTGAAACAGATTTCGTTAGCGCTAGCGCTCTGCGCGCTTCTGGCGGCCGGTGTCCTCGCGGCGCCGCCCGCGGCGTACAAAGGACAGACGCCGGCCCAGCAGGCGGAGAAGGCGGCGGAAAAGAGCAAAGAGGAACAGGCCAAGGCGGAGAAGGCCGCCAAAGACAAGGCCAAGGAAGAGAAGAAGGATCCGCTCTCCGCGCCGACGTTCGCCGGCCTGGAGCTGCGCGGCATCGGCCCGGCGGTGGTCGGAGGCCGCGTCGTGGACGTGGCCGTCGATCCCCGGTCGCCCAACACCTGGTACGTGGCCGCGGCCTCCGGCGGCGTGTGGAAGACCACCAACGCCGGCACCACCTGGTCGCCCATCTTCGAGGGCCAGGGCTCCTTCTCCATCGGCTGCCTCGCCGTCGATCCCAGGAACCCGCTGGTCGTCTGGGTGGGCAGCGGCGAGAACAACAGCCAGCGCAGCGTCTCCTACGGCGACGGCGTCTACAAATCCGTCGACGGCGGCAAGAGCTGGGAGAACGTGGGGCTCAAGAAGTCCGAGCACATCGGCAAGATCCTCATCGATCCGCGCGACTCGGACACCGTCTACGTGGCGGCCCAGGGCCCGCTGTGGTCGCCGGGCGGCGACCGCGGCCTGTACAAGACCACCGACGGCGGCAAGACCTGGAAGCAGGTGCTGGCGATCAGCGAGAACACCGGCGTCACCGACGTGGTGATGGACCCGCGCGACTCCGGCGTGCTCTACGCCGCCGCCTACCAGCGGCGCCGCCACGTCTGGACCCTGATCGACGGCGGGCCCGAGAGCGGCATCCACAAGTCCACCGACGGCGGCGCCACCTGGAAGAAGCTCACTTCCGGCCTGCCCAAGGAGGACATGGGCCGCATCGGCCTCGCCCTCGCGCCGTCGAAGCCGGACACCGTCTACGCCGTCATCGAGTCGGTCGGCGATGCCGGCGGCTTCTTCCGCTCGACCAACGCCGGCGGCGGCTGGGAGAAGCGCGGCGGCTACGTCTCGAACAGCCCGCAGTACTACCAGGAGCTGTTCGTCGATCCCGTCAACGCCGACCGCATCTACTCCGTGGACGTGCTGGTCCAGGTCAGCGAGGACGGCGGCAAGACCTTCCGGCCGCTCGGCGAGAAGGACAAGCACGTCGACAACCACGTGGTGTGGATCGATCCTGCCAACACCGATCACCTGATCGTCGGCTGCGACGGCGGCCTCTACGAGACGTGGGACCGCGGCGCCTCCTGGGACTTCAAGAGCAACCTGCCGATCGCGCAGTTCTACCGCGTGAGCCTCGACAACGACAAGCCGTTCTACAACGTCTACGGCGGCACGCAGGACAACTTCAGCCTCGGCGGACCCTCGCGCACCAACAACGAGCACGGCATCCGCAACTCGGACTGGTTCGTCACCCAGGGCGGCGACGGTTTCCAGACGCAGGTGGACCCCGAGGACCCGAACATCGTCTACGCCGAGTCGCAGTACGGCGGCCTCGGCCGCTACGACCGCAAGAGCGGCGAGCAGACCTTCATCCAGCCGCAGCCGGGCCGCGGCGAGCCGGCGCTGCGCTGGAACTGGGACGCGCCGCTGATCGTCAGCCCGCACTCGCACACCCGCCTCTACTTCGCCGCCAACAAGCTCTTCCGCAGCGACGACCGCGGCAACTCCTGGCGCGCCGTGAGCCCCGACCTCACGCGGCAGATCGACCGCCGCAAGCTCAAGGTCATGGGCAAGGTGTGGAGCGCCGACACGGTGGCCTACAACTCCGCGACCTCGTTCTACGGCAACATCGTGGCGCTCAACGAGTCGCCGGTGAAAGAGGGGCTGATCTACGCCGGCACCGACGACGGCCTGCTGCAGATCACCGAGGACGGCGGCGGCAACTGGCGCAAGATCGACAAGTTCCCCGGCATCCCGGAGAACACCTACGTCGCCGACGTCGAGTCTTCACCGCTCGACGAGAGCACCGTCTTCCTGGCGTTCGACAATCACAAGATGGGCGACTTCAAGCCCTATCTGCTGAAGAGCGCCGACCGCGGCAAGACCTGGACCTCCATCGCCGGCAACCTGCCCGAGCGCGGCTCCGTGCTGGCGGTGGCGCAGGACTTCGTCAATCCAAACCTGCTGTTCGCCGGCACCGAGTTCGGCCTCTACTTCACGATCGACGGCGGCAGGAAGTGGATCCAGCTCTCCAGCCTGCCGGTGATCGCCGTGCGCGACATCGCCCTCCACCGGCGGGAGAACGATCTCGCGGTGGCGACCTTCGGCCGCGGCTTCTACATCCTCGACGACTACACGCCGCTGCGCATCCTGAAGCCCGAGATGCTGGAGCAGGACGCCGCTCTCTACCCCGTCAAGCAGGCCGCGATGTACATCGAAGCCGCGCCGATGGGCGGCCGCGACCGCGGCTTCCAGGGCTCGTCCTTCTACGTCGCGCCCAACCCGCCGTTCGGCGCGGTCTTCACCTATTACCTGAAGGAGGACCTGAAGAGCCGCAAGGAGCAACGCCGGGAGCAGGAGAAGAAGCTGCAGAAGGAAGGGAGCGAGCTCGTCTATCCGAGCTGGGAGACGCTGCGCGCCGAGGAGCGCGAGCCGCAGCCGAGCATCCTCCTCACCGTCGCCGACGAGGAGGGCAACGTCGTGCGCCGGCTCGCTGCTCCCGCCAAGGCCGGCTTCCACCGCGTCGCCTGGGACCTGCGCTTCCCACCGTCGAACCCGGTGCGCCTGCAGGAGCCGGAGCGCGGGAGGGGTCCGCAAGGTCCCCTGGCGGCGCCGGGCAAGTACAGGGTTTCCCTGGCCAAGCAGGTGGACGGCGTGGTGACGCCGCTCGGCGAGGCGCAGACCTTCGCCGCCGTGCCTCTCAACCTGGCGGCCCTGCCGGCGCAGGACCAGGCGGCGCAGCTCGATTTCCAGCGCAAGACCGCGCGGCTGCAACGGGCCGTGATGGGCGCCGCCCGCGCCGTGGACGAGGCCCGCGAGCGGCTCAAGTTCGTACAGAAGGCCATCCTCGACACGCCGAAGGCCGACCTCGAGCTGGCCGAGCAGGCGCGGGTGCTGGACCTCCGTCTGGAGGACCTCGAGGAGAAGCTCTCCGGCGATCCGGTGTTGATCGAGCGCAATGAGCCCACGCCGCCGGCCATCCTCGACCGCGTGCAGAACATCGTCGAAAACCACTGGGCCTCCTCCTCGGAGGCGACGCGCACCTTCCAGGACGACTACGCCATCGCCGCGGCCGAGTTCGCGCCGCTGCTGGCGGACCTGCGCCAGATCGTCGGCGTCGACATGAAGAACCTGGAGGATCAGCTCGAGGCCCTCGGCGCCCCCTGGACGCCCGGCCGGCTGCCGAGCTGGTCGCCGGAGTAGGGCCTTACTTTGTTTTTGGTTCCCCCTCTCCTTCTCCGATGGAGAGGGGGCC
>DATBGJ010000079.1:0-2061 GCA_036558045.1 Thermoanaerobaculia bacterium | reverse complement strand
GTCTGGCGCGAGCTGCTGGGAGTCGAGCGCATCGGCCTGCACGACAATTTCTTCGATCTCGGCGCTCACTCGCTGCTCCTCGTGCGCGCCCACTCGCGCCTGCGCGAGGCGCTGGGCCGCGAGCTGACCGTCGTCGACCTCTTCCGCCATTCGAGCGTCGGGGCGCTGGCCCGCCACCTCAGCGAGGGCGAGGAGAAGCCCACGTTCCAGGAGGTCAAGACCCTGGCGCAACAGCAGAAGGCTGCCCAAAGCCGCCAGCGGCAGGCCATGGAGCGCCTGCGCAAGAAGACACCCAAGGAGTAGGAATGGAACCGGAAGAGAATCAAGAGGCGGAAGCCGTCGCCGTCATCGGCATGGCCGGCCGTTTCCCCGGCGCGCGGGACCTGGAGGAGTTCTGGCGCAACCTGCGCGACGGCGTCGAGTCCGTCCGCCGGCTGAGCGACGGGGAGCTGTCGGCCTCCGGCGTCGATCCGGCGCTGTTCAGCGCTCCCAACTACGTCAAGGCGGCGGCGCCTATCGCCGATGCCGAGCTCTTCGACGCCGGCTTCTTCGGCTTCTCGCCGCGCGAGGCCGAGATCCTCGATCCGCAGCACCGCGTCTTCCTGGAGCACGCCTGGGAGGCCCTGGAGTCCGCCGGCTACGTCTCCGAGTCCTACGACGGCTGGATCGGCGTCTTCGCCGGCGTCAGCCTGCCGTCGTACTGGATGAGCAACCTGGCGCCGAACCCCGAGCTGGCGGCGCGCATGGGCTTCTTCCAGCTCCTGCTCTCGAACGACCGTGACTACTTCGCCACCCGCATCTCCTACAAGCTCGGGCTGCGCGGGCCGAGCGTCAACGTGCAGACCGCCTGCTCGACCTCGCTCACCGCCGCGCATCTCGCCTGCCAGAGCCTCCTCTCCTACCAGTGCAGCCTGGCGATCGCCGGCGGCGTGCGCGTCGGCTTTCCGCAGCTCTCCGGGTACATGCATATCGAGGGCAGCATCTTCTCGCCCGACGGCGCCACTCGCGCCTTCGACGCCAAGGGCCAGGGCGCGCTCTTCGGCGAGGGCGTGGGCGTGGTGGTGCTGAAGCGCCTCTCCGAGGCCTTGGCCGACGGCGATCCCATCCACGCCGTCATCCGCGGCTCGGCCTACAACAACGACGGCGCGCAGAAGGTGGGCTACACGGCCCCCAGCGTCGACGGCCAGGCCGAGGCCATCGCGCTGGCGCAGGCGGTGGCGGGAGTCGAGCCGGAGAGCATCACCTACGTCGAGGCCCACGGCAGCGGCACGCCGCTCGGCGATCCCATCGAGGTGGCGGCGCTCACGCGCGCCTTCCGCGCCGGCACCGAGCGCAAGCAGTTCTGCGCCTTGGGGTCGGTGAAGACCAACGTCGGCCACCTGGAGGCCGCCGCCGGCGTCGCCGGACTGATCAAGACCGTTCTCGCCCTGGAAAACCGCACGCTGCCGCCCAGCCTCCACTTCGAGACGCCGAACCCGCAGATCGACTTCGCGAACAGCCCGTTCTTCGTCAACGCCGCGGCCCGCGAGTGGGAGACCGACGGCGCACCGCGGCGGGCCGGCGTCAGCTCCTTCGGCATGGGCGGCACCAACGTCCACATGATCCTGGAGGAAGCGCCGGCGCCGCGGCCCGGCGGTCCTTCGCGTCCCTGGCAACTCCTGCCGCTCTCGGCGAAGACGCCCACCGCGCTCGACGCTTCAGCCGCGCGCCTCGCCGATCATCTGCGCGCCCATCCGGAGCAGGACCTCGCCGACGTCGCCTACACCCTGCAAGCCGGCCGCCGCACCTTCGACCACCGGCTCGCCCTCATCTGCCGCGGCCGCGAGGACGCCCTCGCCACGCTCACCGCGCGCGATCCCGAGCGGCTCCTGACGAGCCAGCAGGAGAACGCGGAGAGCCCGGTCACCTTCCTCTTCTCCGGCCTCGGCGAGCATTATCCGGGCATGGCGCAGGGGCTCTATGAGACCGAGCCCACCTTCCGCGCGGAGCTGGACCGCTGCTGCGAGCTGCTCGTTCCGCACGTCGGATTGGATCTCCGCCGTCTGATTTTTCCGACCGATC
>DATBGJ010000078.1:0-7340 GCA_036558045.1 Thermoanaerobaculia bacterium | reverse complement strand
CATGGGACGAAACTCTTCAGGATCCTGGGGCAAGCGCTGCGCGACTCGAGCCAAGTGCCGCTCGATGGCTGCGGCTTTCTCCGCGAGCAACGCGCGATCGAGCCGACTCATGCTCTGGCCAACCTCTGGAGGGTTGCCTCGTAACTCTGGTGCAGGATCGGTCCCGCGTCGCACCAGAAGGAAACGGCTTCGAACCAGAAATCCTCGAAGACGCCCGGACCGGATTCGAACAGCGGCTTCCCCTCCGCCGCGGCGCGGTAGCGGAGCAGACCATTGGCACGCCCAAGGTTGACGAGATCAACCTGGTCGGTACCCAGGAGGAGGACCAGCCGAGCGAGAAAGTCGTCGGCGTCGAAGTCCGTACCAGCGAGGTAGCCGAAATCCCAATCGGAGCGCGGATGGACATCACCGCGCGCGCGGGAGCCGAAAAGCAGAAGGAGGTCGAGCCCTGAAAGCTCCCGCGCCAGTGACTTGATCCTTTCCCCTTCCGTCGCGGACATGCTCGAAGCCTACCAGACCAGGCGAGCGGCTGGGGCGGCCAGCAACTCCGGAACGAGCTGTCTCAGATCGGCAAGGCGATTCGTCGGTGCCCGCAGGACTACGACAGCGATCCTGTAGGAGACCAGATTCTGTTGGAAGGACAGATTGCGGTCGACGGTGACGAAGACATCAAAGCGCTCTTCCGCCAGCGCGAGCAACTCGCCGTTGGCGATCGTCGCCCAACCCATCTGGCGCGCCGTCTTGACGTCGTGACCCGCAATGTCACGCGACAGCCGCCAATCAACGCATTCGTCGAGAAGGACTCTCACGAGGCAATCGCGATGAGACTCTCTTTGGCTTCTTCGAGAAAAGCGATAACTTGCTCTCGTCTCACCGACGGAAAGCCTTCAAGGAAATCGTCGATCGACTCTCCAGCTTCGAGGTAATCCAGTAGCGTCTGCACGGGCACGCGAGTGCCAAAGAAGACAGGGGTGCCTCCCATGACATCGTCGCGGCGAGAAATCACCGGCTGCTTCATGGTAACAGATTACCATGGGGAACTATGTGAGGCGCGCCGATTCCGGTTTCTCGCCGATCGCCTCCAGCAACGCGGGCGCGTAACGCCGCATGAGGATCCTCGGCAGCCCGAGGCTCCCCTCCCGGTTGATCGCGAGGCAGTGGTAGTAGCTGCGGCCCAGGGTGCGCAGGAGGACGTAGAAGCCGGCCGTGGTCACCAGGATGTCTTCCGTCGACTCGCGGGGGCTTCCCAGCAGCTCCAGGGCGCGGGCGTTCGATTTGACGACCTCGGCGTAGGCCGCCGCGGCCGCCGCCGCGTCGAACTGATGCGTCACCGAGGCGCCGCCGATCGACAGGCCGCTCTCCAGGTGGACGATGTCGGTGGCGATGAAGTCGGGGACCTCCTGCTTGAAGCGCTGAAGAATCTCCTGCAGTCTGCTCATCGGTCCTCCGCCGGAGTCGGATTGCCTGCTTCGCCGCCGCCCGCGAGCGCGCCGGCGAGACCCTGCTGCGCGAGCTCCAGCATCGGGCCGGCCACCGGCGCCGCGACGACGAAGCCCAGGCAGACCCTCCCCGATGCGGAGCGGTCCTGGAGAAAGTGGATGCGCTCGCCCGTCCGCAGCTCCAGGGCGAGACCCGTGTCGCTGACCGCGGGATGCCGGGAGTGCACCAGGTCGAGGAAGCGGGCCATCAGCGAGGAGGCGGCCACCAGCTCGTCGCCGGTGTTCTTCTCCAGCACCGGCAGGCCGTCCTGATCGGCGACGAAGATCCCCGTGCAGCCGGTGTTGCGGGCGAGCCAGTCGCAGAACGCCTCCAGCCTCTCGCCGAGGTTGCCTTCCGGCGGCACGAAAGGATCGCCGGCGCGAGCGATCAGCGGCTCTGCCGGCGGTGCAGCCGAGGCCTCCGCCGTGGCGTGCGCCGCAGGACGGGCTCCAGCGGCGGCAGGCCGGCGAGGCGCCGGCGGCGGCGCTTCGACTCCCGCCCGCTGCAGCGCGGCGGCCAGAGTCTGCGGCTCAATCCAGGAGAGGGATCGGCGCATCCTGATCGTCTTCCAAGGTCAGGCCGAGGCGCGGCTCCAGCTCGCCGGCGATCTGGTCGAACACCATGGCGACCGCCGGCGGCCGCTTGCGCAGCAGGCCGACGGGAACGCCGTGGCCGCTGCTCTCCAGAAACGCGGGGTCGCGCGGCACGAAGGCCTCCAGCACCAGGTGCGCCGGCAGGCTGCTCCAAGTCTCCTGCGCCACCGCCAGGGAGAATTCCTGCCGCGACTGCAGCATGGTGAGAAGGAAGCCGGCGATGACGAGCGGCGCGCCCTCCTCCCGGAGGTGCCCCACGGCGTCCAGCACCTGGTGCATCGAGCGCAGGGCGAGCGGCTCGGCCTGGAGGGGGACAAGCACGAAGTCGGAGCACCGCAGGACCGCCCCGGTCGGACCGGACATGCCGGACATCGTGTCGACGACGACCAGGTCATAGCGGCTCTCGCCCTGCTCCAGGACGGCGGCGAACGCGCGGTCGAGCTCCGTCCGCCAGTTGTCCATCTCGCGCGCGGTGAGCTGCCCGACCGGCAGCACCACGAGCTGCTCGCGGCGGGTCTTGAGCGCCGCCCCGTCGAGCGAGAGATGTCCCTTGAGACACTCGGCCAGCCCGCTCCTCTCATGGATTCCGCCCTGCAGCGAGCGGCCGATGGCGCCCTGAGGGTCCGTGTCGACCAGCAGCGTCCGCCAGCCGCGGGAAGCCAGGGCGAGCGAGAGGTTGAGGGCGACGGTGGTCTTGCCGACGCCGCCCTTCTGACCGGCGATGGCGAGGACGGTCACGGCGTTCCGCCCACCGGCACGGCCACGGGAGCGGTCTTTTCGCGGTCCGGCACCGGTTTCAGGCGCCGCACGCTGATGAGGCACAGCCGGTCGCCGCGCAGCATGCAACTGTCTTCCCGCATGGCGACCTCCTCGCCGAAGAGGTGGGCCGTCCCCTGCACGATGCCTCGTGCCAGGGCGCACAGCTTGCGCTTCGAGCCGTAGGTGATCATCACCTCGTCGGCGTCCACGCGGCTGCACGAGATCGCCGGCGGCCTGGCCTTCTGATTGCGTGCCCGCACCACGCGGTGGATCACCGACTCGACGTTCTCGAGAAACTCCAGCGTCCGCCAGCTCGGGTCGATGAGCGGCCGGTAGACGGCGACGAGATCGGCGGCGATGAACTCGCCGAATCCCTCGAGGATGTCCGCCGCCGGCAGCTTGGTCATCTGCGATGCGGTGGTCACCAGCGCCACCACCTCGTCGTCCGGATAGTCGCGGAAGTTCTCATAACTCCGGATGCCGAGTCCCGCCTGCCGCAGGAGCCCCTCCCACGCATCTTCCCCGAAATGTTTGGCCACGTATTTTTTAAGCTCTGAGAATATAAAGCCGTGCATGGCTTCTGGAACCTCCGCTTCGGGGATCCTGAATAGAATATAGCGCAGTTTCATCGGGCCTGGGCGAGTTCCCTCCGCGGTGGCCGGCGTTGTAGAATTCCTTTCTATACCATGATCCCGGTCTCGCCACCTTCTGCCGCGGACGCCAAGGCATTCCTCGCCTCCACCCGTCTGTTCGGCGGCCTCGAGGACGCCGCTCTCGACGAGGTTCTCAGCCATCTCGAATGGCTCCTCGTGGCCGGCGGCCAGACGGTCTGCGCGCAGGGTGAAGTGGGTGACTGTCTCTATCTCGTCTACAGCGGCCGGCTCGCGGTGGTCCGCGAGGAGAACGGAAAACCCGTGCTGCTCGGCGAGGTCGGACGGGGAGACAGCGTGGGCGAGGTCGCCGTGCTCACCGGCCGGCGGCGGTCGGCCAGCGTGCGTGCCCTGCGGGACGTGGTGCTGGCGCGCCTCCCCCAGGCGGCCACCATGGCCATGCTCGCCAAGCATCCGAACGCCCTGCTGACGATCACGCGCACTCTGGCGGCCTGGCTGGAACCCGCCGGCCGGCCCGAGAAGAGCCGGAGCTGCCTGGCGCTGGCCGTCGCTCCGGTGGGCGAGCCGGTGCCGGAGCTGGTGAGCGGTCTGGTCGAAGCGCTGTCGGCGCTCGGCCCGGCGCTGCGCCTGAACGCCGCGCAGATCGACGGTCAGTTCGGCGCCGGCTCCTCCCACTGTCCGGACGGCAGCGCCGAGCACCGGCGCATCACGGCATGGATCAACGAGCAGGAGGCGCGCTACAGCTTTCTCGTCTACGAGGCGGACACCGGTACATCGGCGTGGATGCGCCGCTGCCTGCGCCAGGCGGACCGCATCCTGGTCGTCGCGCCGGCGGAGGCCAGGCCGGCGCTCGGCGCGCGCGCCGCCGAGCTGGCTCTTCTGGAGAAGGATCAGGGCGAGCAGCTCGAGGAGCTCGTGCTGCTGTACCGCGGCGAGAGGCAGCGCCCGCACGGCACGGCCCGCTGGCTCGATCTCCGCCCGTTCCTCCGGCATCATCACGTGCGCCTCTCGCGGCGCGCCGATCTCGCCCGGCTCGCCCGCTTCCTCGACGGCAGCGCCGTCGGCCTGGTGCTCGGCGGCGGCGGCGCGCGCGGCTTCGCCCATATCGGCGTCATCCGCGCGTTGGAGGAGACGGGCGTGCCCATCGACCGCATCGGCGGCGCCAGCATGGGAGGGATGATCGGCGCCCTCTACGCCCGCGGATTCGGCTGGGAGGAGATGATCGACTTCAACCGCCGGGGCTGGGTCAAGATGCGGCCGCACAAGGTCTATACGCTGCCGGTGATCTCCCTGCTCTCGAAGGTGAAGGCGGTGAAGATGCTGGAGATGATGTACGGCGACGAAGCCATCGAAGACCTCTGGCTCAACTACTTCTGCGTCTCCACGAACCTCACCCGCACCGAGGTGGTCGTCCATCAGCGCGGCGATCTGCGCCGGGCGATCAGCGCCAGCATCGCGGTCCCGGGAGTCACGCCGCCGCTGCCCGACAAGGAGGGCGACCTGCTGGTCGACGGCGGCGTGCTCAACAACTTGCCGACGGACGTGATGCGGCGTCTCGGCGAGGGTCCGATCATCGCCTCCGACGTCTCGGCGGCCATCGATCTGCGGGCCGATCCGAGCTATACGGACTCGCCCACCCCCTGGCGATACCTGGCGAGCCGGTTCCCCCGCTCCAAGGCCAGGTCCTTCCCCAACATCCTGCGCCTCGTCCAGCGCGCGGCCCTGCTGGCGAGCGACGTTTACGCCAAGCAGGCCAAGGCGGAGGTGGAGCTCTACCTCGACCTGCCGATGGACGGCTACGACATGTTCAACATGGACGCCCTCGACGAGCTCGTCGAGCTCGGCTACCGCTTCACTCGCGACGCGCTGGAGCAGGCGGCGTGGCGGCCGGAGAGCGCGCGGCGGGCGCTGGTTCTCTGATTCATCCCGGCGGCTGTGCCGGCGGCGGCTGGCGGTCCGGGATCGAGGGGCCGGGCTGGGCGAAGATGGAGTTGAGCAGCCCCGCCAGCCGCACTCCCGCCTGCAGGAGACGCTGCTTGATCAGCGGCATGTTGTCGAAGGCGTATTGGAAACTGAGGTTGCCGTCGCCGATCCTGTAGACGCGGTCCCGCACGGCTTTCGATTCCCTGGCCCAGTCGGCGGGCGGCGCGCTCTGCCAGGCCTGCAGCTCCATCAGCGTGGGATGATCGATGAACGCGGCGAGCTCGGAGAAGCTCAGCTTCTCGCTGTCGATGAGGCCGCTGTCCCACACCGAGTGGAGGTTCGTCGCTTCCCTGAAGAGCGTCACCTGGATGGAGTTGCCTCCCCGGTCGGCGCGCCGTCCGACGTGCAGGGGCTGGTGGATGTCGCCCACGAAGTGGACGACGAAGCGCAGCGCCTCCTGCTTCGCCTGCCGCGTCGCCTGGGGGTCGCGCAGCACGTTGGAGAAGCGCTCGATGGCTTCGAGCACGTCGCCATTGGGGTCGCGCGCGGTGGTTTCCAGGGTCTCGTTGTCGTCGATGCTGATGAAGTGCCAGGGGCTCGGATTCTTCAGCGGCGGCTGCCAGTTCGGATCGTTGCGGATCTCGTCCGCCCAGGTGCTCGCCTGATCCAGGCCCTCGGGACCGATCAGGCACGTTACGGCGATGCGCGCCTCGTCCGTGAGGTGATTCATGGCGATGCGGCCGACGACGCGGTGGCCGGTGGGGCCCCAGGCGAGGAGCGAAACGGGAGTGGTCAGCAACAGAACGAGGGCCAGCGAGGCTCGTTTCATGCTCGGTCTCCTTGTGCGTGGATTCCTGAATTATAGCAGTCGCTGGCCCGGAACCCGCTCCGCCAGCGCCCATGCCACCAGGCCGAAGGTCATGCGGGCGTTGATCTCTCCGAGAGGATGCAAGGCGATCGAGCCGTCGTCTTTCCGGTAGCTCCAGGCGTCGATCCCGAAAGGCCCCACGTAGCCGGCGCGGCGGAGGGCCTCGGCGACGGATTCGGCGGTCTTTACCAGACGACCTCGTTCCTCCGCGGAGAGACCGGATTCGAGCTCGATCCCCATGAACTGGCCCTTGCGATCCACCCGCTGGCGATGAAGACCCACGATGCGCAGCTCGCCGTGGGTGAGGATCGCCGAGACGCCAAAGTCGGCCACCCGGTCCAGCCACGGCTCGAACAGGAGGGCGCCATGGCGCGCGAAGAGACGTTCGACCGCCCGCCGCGCCTTGAGATCGGAGAGCGCGGGTCCATTCCGCTCGATGTAGCGGTCGCGGCCGGCGGCGGAGAGGGGCGCCTTCACCACCCAGCTCCGGGGACCGTGCTGAAGAATGCGGTCCAGATCAGACAGATCCGTCACCATCCGGGCGCCAGAGAGAGCGCAGCCGATCTCCTCGGCGACCCAGTAATGAAACTGCCGGTGGTTGACAGCCGCGACGACGGAGGGCTCGGGCGTCGGCAATTTCCAGAGCAGCTCGTGGAGAGGACCGTTGAGCCGGATCGCAGCGGATTCGCGAGCGTCACCCCGATGTGCCGCGGCTTCGGGCGTCTCGCACCAAGCGAGGACCTCCTCCGCAGGAGGAAGATCGCGGAGCGGTCCGGATTCGAGAACCGGCCGCGTCAGACCCGGCAACTCGGGAAGGCTCGCCGGGTCGACGGGCGCGGGGAGCCACAGGCGGTCGTCCTCCCGCGCGAAGACGCGCAGGAGCGTGCCGAGCCTGGAGACGGTCGCGAGGACGGAACGGGGCGGCGAAACACGGCCGCGCCGGCCAGGGTCGAGGCTACGGGCGAGCTCGGCCTCGCAGAGCAGGTTGGCGAGGATGCGCCTCACGGCTCGCTCTGCTCGAGCCGCGCGATGAACTCCGCGTCCAGCCCAGCCGCCTCGCGTCCCTGGCGGTGGAACGTCCTGCCCCGCGCCTTCGCCGGCCGCAGC
>DATBGJ010000077.1:0-3349 GCA_036558045.1 Thermoanaerobaculia bacterium | reverse complement strand
TGGACGGGAGCGATCTGATATCCCCGCAGCACCCGGGCCTCTTCGGAGTTGGCCGCGGGTCTCTTCTCCTGGGAAGCGGCGACCAGTAGCAAGGCGAGTCCTACCAAGGCGAACGGTACCAACAAGATCCTGGCTCTCATGTCAGACTTCCTCCTTTCTTGCGTCCGTTCGTTGATCTGCTCTGTTTCAGGGGGGATCTTCTCCGGGCAGCGACGACCGCTGAAGCGAAAACGGACGCAAGAACCAAGCCAGAACGCGCATATCATGGAGCGCGATGATCTTCCTGACCTCGATCGTGGACCGGCCCGTGGAGGGCAAGACCGGCGAGCCGATCGGCAAACTGGAAGATCTCATCGTCCGCCTGGGCGACGACCGCTATCCGCCGATCGCCGGGCTCGTGGTGCGCGACGGCCGCCGCCGCTTCTTCGTGCCGGCGGCGCATCTGCTGGCGCTGAACGGCGCCGCCCGCCTCTCCTCCTCCACGGTGGACCTGCAGCCGTTCACCCGCCGCGCCGGCGAGGTGCTGCTGCGGCGCGACGTGCTCGACCACCAGCTCATCGACATCACCGGCCGGCGGATCGTGCGCGTCAACGACGTGCAGCTCACCCGCGTCGAGGGGATCTACCGGGTGATCGGCGTCGACATCAGCCCGCAGGCGCTGCTGCGGCGGCTCGGGCCCCGCTCGCTCGCCGGCCGCATCGTTGGCCGCCAGGTCATCGACTGGACGGACGTGCAGTACCTGGCGAGCGCCGCGCCCGTGCAGCTCCGCGTCTCCTACGACCGCCTGGCCGAGCTGCACCCGGTGGACCTCGCGCGCATCGTCGACGCCCTCTCCTACCGCGAGAGCGCCGAGATCATGGCCGCCCTCGACGAGGAGACCGCCGCCGAGACCCTGGAGGAGGTCAGCGACGAGCGCGTCGCCGACCTGCTCGAGGGCATGGACCAGGAGCGGGCCGCGGACATCCTGGAGGAGATGGCTCCCGGCGCCGCGGCGGACGCCTTGGAAGACCTCGATTCGGAGGTGGCCGAGCAGCTCCTCGCGCGCATGGAGCCGGAGGAGGCGGCGGACGTCCAGGTCCACCTGGAGTACGACGAGGACAGCGCCGGCCGCATCATGACGACCGACTTCGTGTCCGTCCCGGCCGACGGCACGGTGGGCTCGGCCCTCGCCGCCATCCGCTCGGTCGAGGAAGTTCCCGATCCGCTGCTGGCCGTCTACGTCGTGGCGCCCGGCGACGCCGCGGCGCTGCGCGGCCTGGTGCGGCTGCGCAACCTCATCCTCGCCGATCCGGCGACGCCGCTCGCCGAGGTGATGGACGGCGACGTGCCCACCGTCGAGCCGGGAGACCGCGCCGAGCACGCCGCCCGCATCCTCGCCGAGTACAACCTCCTCGCCGTGCCGGTGCTCGACGAGAGCCGGCGCTTCCTCGGCATCGTGACGGTCGACGACGCCCTGGCCGTGCTGCTGCCCGAGATCTGGCAGCGCCGCGGCGGGCGGGCCTTCGCCTGATGCGCAAGCGTATCTGGCCGTACCTGGCCGCCCTCGGCCCCGGGCTGCTGGCGGCGAGCGCCGGCAACGACGCCGGCGGCATCGCCACCTACGCCTCGGCCGGCGCTTCCTATGGTTACGGCCTGCTCTGGGCGATGGCGATCGTCACCCTCTGCGTCGGCGTCGTCCAGGAGATGAGCGCCCGCATGGGAGCCGTCACCGGCAAGGGGTTCTCGGACCTGCTGCGCGAGTCCTTCACCCTGCGGCAGACGACGTTCATCCTGCTGACGCTGCTCGTCGCCAACACCGGCATCATCGTCTCCGAGTTCATCGGCGTCGCCGCGGCGGCGGAGCTTTTCGGCGTCAGCCGCTACATCGCCGTGCCGCTCGCCGCCGTCTTCGTCTGGCTGTTGGTGACCCGCGGCTCCTACGGCTGGGTGGAACGGATCTTCCTGGTCCTCAGCCTGGCCTTCCTCGCCTACATCGGCGCCGCCTTCCTGGCGCGGCCGGACTGGGGGACCGTGCTCGCCGAGACCGTGCGTCCCACGCTGCACTTCGAGCGCGACTATCTCCACCTGCTCATCGCGCTCATCGGCACCACCATCTCGCCCTACATGCAGCTCTACGTGCAGTCCTCCGTGGTCGAGAAGGGAGTGACCACGGCCGACTACCGCTACACCCGCTTCGACGTCATCGCGGGGACCCTCTCGGCCGGCATCGTGGCGGCGTTCATCATCGTCGCCACCGCGGCGACGCTGCATCCGCGCGGCATCGCCGTGGACACCGCGGCCGACGCGGCGCGGGCGCTCGAGCCGGTCGCCGGCCCGTACGCCGGCGTGCTCTTCGGCCTGGGATTGTTGGGAGCCTCGCTGCTGGCGGCGGGAGTCCTGCCGCTGGCCACCACCTACATGTTGAGCGAGGCGCTGGGCTTCGAGCGCGGCGTCTCGCGCTCGTGGTCCGAAGCGCCGATCTTCATGGGAATCCTGACCGGCCTCATCGTCCTCGGCGCCGCCGTGGCGCTCGTACCCGGCCTGCCGCTGATCCCGGTCCTGATCGGCGTCTACGTCCTCAACGGACTGCTGCTGCCGGTGGAGCTCTTCGCCATCCTGCGCCTGGTGAACGACCGCGAGCTGATGGGGCCGCACGTCAACGGCCCCGTCTACAACGCGGCCGCCTGGGCGATCGGGATCGGGGTCAGCGTGCTGTCGCTGGCGTTGATCGTGATGACGGTGGTGGAGTGGGTGAAATAATCCGCAAATTTCCTTTCCTCTCCGCTATTCTCGAACGCTTTCCTTCCAGCGCTCTAGCGATCTCAAACAGCTTGCAAGGCTGGGAGTGGAGAGTTTCGCGATTTGCGGGCGCCAAAGGTTGGTTGCGAACTCGATCATTCTAGCGGTATAACCAGGCCCCACCTTGGCGCTTGTATTTGCTTCGGGCACGATCTCTTCCCGTAAACGGCGATTGCGGGATCGCCTCGCGAGCTGAACCATGACCCACTTGGCGTCATCAAGAGTTTCCGGGTTGGGGGGTATGACATCCAAAGACACCTGGAACAGGTCTGCGACTCTGGCCCGATCCGCAAGCAACCAAGCCTCGACCTGGCGGACTGCTACTCTGAAGCGCATGTATGCGGAGGGTTCTGGCATCAAGGACCTCACGAGCTCAGGCGCGCATCCTGCGTCATGGTCCAGATCGCGAAGCACGAGCCAACAGGCGTGGCGGGCCGCGTTGTTGTAGCCCCTGAGGCCCTTATCCAGAAGATCCTTGCCCCTCCTCCCATAGACAGGTCCCATCGAGAGACCCGCCTGGGTGATCAGACGGCGTACGACCGCTGCATCGAGATCGCCTTCAACTGCGACC
>DATBGJ010000076.1:0-1687 GCA_036558045.1 Thermoanaerobaculia bacterium | reverse complement strand
CGAGCATGAGCAACAGGTAAAAAGCGAGGCTCCATCGACGGTTCATCATCCCTCCTGCGCGGATCGGCGCCGTGACTACTGGGGTAGTACGGAGGCGGGGCGAATTGGTTGCGGGGGGGAGCCGATGCGTCTGTTCATCTTGACGGGAATCGGCGTCTCGCCGCCGGCCCTCACCTCCCCGGCCCTCCTCTCCCCGAGGGAGAGGAGGGAGAAAGACAGACATGCTTCTTTTTTCCCCTCCTCTCCCTTGGGGAGAGGAGGGGTAGGGGTGGTGAGGGCCGGCGGCGCGCAGACGCTGGAGCTCAAGACAAGGGTAGGATCGGAGACAGGTTTCCGGGGCTCAGAGCGAGCGCACCCGACAGGCGACATCGGCAGCCCTTGAACCGCGGCAGACGAGATCGACGGCGCGTCCGAGGAGCTGCTCGGTCCGCTGCATCACGGCGTCCTCGATCAGCTCGCAGCTCTCGAGCACGGGGCGGACGCGGAACAGGAGCTCGGTCAACCGTTCCTGATGTGTGAGGCAGCGATCGGAAGGGACCGCCAACCGAGCGATGAGATCCGCGGAGCCTGCCGTATCGTGGTAGGCGCCGCAGACGTTCCACGCGCCCAGGCGGGGTGGGACGTCGAGGTGCGTCAACGCCAACGCATCGAGGGGACCCGCCACGTCGAGGGCATAGCGGGCCAGCACCGCGTCGAACCAGCCATAGCGGACGGCTCCCTGCCAGTCGCCGAAGCCGTTGTGGTCGAAGACGGCGGGACGCAGCTCCTCGCTCTCCGTGGGCAGCGGCCCGGGGCCGTGGCGGACGGCGTGCGACCTCAAGACTCCGATCCGCTGGACCTCGGCTCCCGGCGCCGCATCGGCCAGGATCTCCAGCGCATTATCCAGGGTGCAGCGCGACCAGGTGGTATACGGATGGAAGCCGGCCCACTCGTCGAGGAGCACGCCCTGGGCGCCCTCGAAGACCGCCGTGCCGGCTGCGGCCAGCCAGTCCGCGAGCGTCGAATCGGGGACGATCAATCCGTGCGCGGCCAGTTGCGCGGCCTCGGCCAGCCAGCGGTCGGCGAGGTCTTCGCGCGCGAAGACGGCGAGCTCGCGGGCGGCGGTTTCGCCGGCCGGGATCGCCTCGGCGAAGGCCTCGATCTCGCTCCATTTCCGTTCGCGGAGGCGCCGCAGCCTCGGCCGCAGGCCCGCCGGATCGCGCAGCTCGCCGGCCGCCACGGCCTCGTCCGGCCGCTCCAGCGCGTCCTTCACGGTCTCGCCCACGCCCACGCCGCAGCTCCCGTGGCGCGCCGCTCCGCGCGCCAGCTCGCGCAGGCGCCCCGCCGCCTGATGGTAGGGAGTGACCGCGAGCGCGCGCTCGCTGAGGCGCACGCGGTCGAGGACATCGTGGACGCCCTTGGCCTGGAGAACCGCCGCCTCGGCGAGGAGCGCCGTGGGATGGATCACCACGTGCTGTGAGAGGAAGGTCCGCACGCCCGCGACGAAGCTGCCGGAGCCGAGCTGCGCGAAGGTGTGATGGCGGCCGTCGGGAGTCACCACGTTGTGACCCGCCTGGGCGCCGCCGTTGTAGCGCACCACCACCGCGGCTCCGCTGCGCCGGACGAGAAAGTCCGTCAGCAGGCCCTTGCCCGCGTCCCCGAATCCCAGGTCGACGAGGAGGAACGCGCGCACCGTGCCGCGGCTCAG
>DATBGJ010000075.1:0-3637 GCA_036558045.1 Thermoanaerobaculia bacterium | reverse complement strand
GGAGACCTCGGGCTCGACCGGCGAGAAGATCTGGGCGGCGACGGCCGGAGCCGGCTTCGGCGCGGCGGCCGGGGGCGGATTCGCGAGCTGGACCGGCGCGGCCGGCCGGCTCGGGGACGCGAGCAGGCTCGGCGCTACGGGCCGCGGGCCGGGGGCGGCCGGCTTGGCGGGCCGCGCCGGTTCCGCCGACGCCGCGTTCTGGACGGCCTTGATGAGCAGCTCCTCGACAGGGATCGGAACGAACCCGTCTTCATAGGAGACCTCGTCGCCGCTGTAGAACTTGAAGTCTCCCTGGTTCCAGCGCAGGAGCTGCTCGATCAGCCGGAAGGTCTGCAGGCGCAGCGCCTCGAGGAGCTGCGCGCGCTCGACGTATCGCCGCTCCACCAGCAGGTCGATCAGACGGCCGCCGGCCGCGTGGTGCTCCGCCGCCGCGCGCGCGAGGTCCGGGGCGCTGAGCATGCCCTCCTTGACCAGCACCTGGGAGAGGCCCTCTTCGAGCGTCTGGTTGAGGGCGTCCGCGGCGACGATGCGGCCGTTGAGGAAAGAGATGGCGACGATGTCCTGCTGACCCTGGATCGTCAGGATGCCGGTCTTCCGCTGCTGGGAGATCAACTGCAGGATCTCCGGCAGCTTGAAGAGGTCTAGAGTGCCCTCAACCGCCATGGATGCCGGTCCTCAGCCGCTCCCGGGGTGCCGGCGGGCTTCAGGCTTCGCCGCGCAACTCTCGCCGGAGCCGCACCCCGTAATAGAGCGCCAAGCCCAGGATCGTCACGACCCAGGACAAGAAACTTCCCGGATCATACCTCCAGGGGATGGGGACGCCGAGCCGGCCGAACAGCGGCAGCATCAGCAGGGAGGTCGGGAGCAGCAGGGCCAGGAAGGCTTTCCCCCCTTCGCCGACCTCGGTGGAAGCGACGCCCGGCAGCAGGACGCGCCCCCAGCGGTCGATGGCGCCCGGCGGAAAGATCTCCGTGCTCCCCTCCGTATAGCCGAAGGGGCGGCGCGCCAGGTGCACGGCCAGCGCGGCCAGGACCAGGCTCAGCGCGACGAGCAGCGACAGACCCCGGCGCAACAGCTCCAGGCGGTCGGAGCGGGTCTCCTGGCCGCCCCAGCTCGCCAGCAGCTCGCGGCGGATCTCGGGGATCCGCGCCATGCCGCCGGAGATCGCCACCACCCGCTGCTGCTGCGCCATCCAGGTGTTGACGAGGTTGGGATCGATCTCCTGGGCCCTGGCGAGGGCGGCCTTCTGCTCGTCGAACATGTAGGACCCGGAATAGGCCTGGCTCAGGTTGTAGGGAGCGGCGGCATTGGCCGGATCGGCGGCGGCGGCCTTCTGAAAGCTCTGGATGGCGCCGCTGAACTCCTCTTTGTTGAAGAAATAGACGCCGAGGTCGAGGAGCGCCGTGGCGTTCTCGGGCTCCGCCTCCAGCACCTGGCGGTAGAGCGCGCGGGCCAGCTCCCACTGCTCCAGCGAGCGGTGGACGTCGGCCAGCAGATGCTTGACGGCGACGCTCTCCGGCAGCAGCGAGCGCAGCACGCCGAGATCGGAGAACAGGCTGCCGTAGAGCCGCTGTTCCTGCAACGCCTGCATGGCGCGGGCCGGCGGCGAGAGCGCCACCGCCAGGTTGCGGCGCTGCAGATCGAGCAGCAGGGGCGAGACGCCGAGGAGCAGCCAGAGCGCCACCAGCACGGCGCGCTCGCTCGCCGTGGCATAGCCCCAGAGCAGGACCGACCAGTAGAGCGGCAGCCACACGACGCCGTCCGGCAGCAGCAGGGGCCACAACAAGGCCAGCGCCGCGACGGCGAGCGCCACCGGCCGCGGCAGCCGGCGGGCGAAGATGTCCGTCAGGTCGCGGCCGAGCGCGGAGCCCTTGGCCAGCATCTGCACGGCGAGAAAGAGACCGCCGGTCACCAGCAGCAGGGCGAGAGTCCAGATCAGCAGATCCTGGAGCCACAGGTAACGCTCGAGGGGAGGGCCGAACATACGGGGATAGGCCCGCAGGCGGGCCGCGACCTCGCCGAAGTAGTTTCCCCGCAGCCGCTCGACCTGGGCCGCGGCGAAGGCGGTCTCCGGGCGTCCGGGATCGAAGCGCTCCGCGGCCTCGAGGGCCCACCTGGCGCGGGTGAAGTCCTTGCGCCTGGCCGCCTCCACCGCCCGCGCCATGGCGGCGGCGGAGAGGTCCGGCAGGCGGGCCATGCCGAGCCGGTGGGCGCTGTCCAGCAGGAGGGTGACGGCGCTCTCCGCCTGCCGCGGGTCGTTGAGGACGATCCACTGCAGCCACTGATCCTCGATCTGCTTGAGTTGCTGGCGCACCGGCGGCGTCGTCTCGACGCCGGTCACCTGCGGCGACGACACCGCGGCGGCCTCCGCCGCCGCGGCGCCGGCCGCCGCGAGGGAGGCGAGCGCCAGCGCCAAGGCCGCGAGCCGCCGGCGGTCACCCCCGTTTTTGCACATAGCGGACCCGCAGCCGATAGAGCAGGTCCTCCAGGAAGGCAGCCTCCTGGGCCGTCAGGTTGCCCGCCGTCTTCTGCCGCAGGATGGCGAGCAGGTCGATGTGGAGGCGGGCCAGCTCGAGGTTCATCGCGTCCCCGCCGTCCGGCAGCACCGCGTCGCCGAGATAGATGGGGATGGGCTCGGCCAGGATCGCAACCAGGTCGAAGAAGCTGGGGCCTCCGAGCTCGGGCGGCGTTTCGGGCAGGTCGACCCGGGCCGCGGGCTCCGGCTCGGGCCGGCGCGGCGTTTCCCGCGGCGGCGCCGGCTGCGGACGGGGCTCCACCGGGGGCGCGGGCTCAGCCGCCGCCGAAGTCGATTTTTCGCCGAGGAACCGGTACTCTTCCCGCAGCTCGCCCTCGGGCGTGAACATCCGCTTGTCGGTGACCTTGAGCTCCTTCTTCTCGTTCGACACTTCGGACCCTCGCAAAGTCGTTGAAAAATCGTAGCAAGCCTCGCCATGCCTGAGAAGCCCGATCTCCAGAAGCTCCTCGATCTCGTCGCCCGCCTGCGCGCGCCGGACGGCTGCCCCTGGGACCGCGAGCAGACCCTGCCGGACGTGCGCGCCTATCTCCTGGAGGAGGCCCACGAGCTGGCCGGGGCCATCGACGCCGGCGACTGGGAAGAGCTGGGCGAAGAGCTGGGCGACATGCTGTTCCAGGTCGCCTTCATCGGCCGTCTCGCCGAGGAAGCCGGTGCCTTCAGCCTCTCACAGGTGATCGACGCCGTCCATCGCAAGATGGTGGAGCGCCACCCGCACGTTTTCGGCGGCGAGGTGCTGGCCGACTCCGCCGCCGTCCGCCAGGCCTGGGAGCGGCGCAAGCTGCGCCAGGAGCCCAAGCGCGAATCGCTCTTCTCGGGAGTCCCCACCTCGCTGCCGGCGCTGCTCGCCGCCTACCGTCTCACCCAGAAGGCGGCCGGCGTCGGCTTCGACTGGCCGGACGCGGCGCCGGTGCTGGAAAAGGCCGAGGAGGAGATCGGCGAGGTCCGGCAGGCCCTGGCGGCGGGGGATCGGGACGCCGTGCGTGAAGAGGTGGGCGACCTCCTCTTCACCCTGGCCAATCTCGCCCGCAAGCTGGAGGTGGATCCCGAGGCCGCGCTCGCCGGCACCAACCGCAAATTCCGCGAGCGCTTCGCGAAGATCGA
>DATBGJ010000074.1:0-4367 GCA_036558045.1 Thermoanaerobaculia bacterium | reverse complement strand
GCCGGCTGTTGCCGCCGGCCGCGGGCGCCTCGGCGGTGGAGGCGCTCGCGGCGCGCCTGGAGCACCTTGCGCTGCTCGCCGGATTGCCCGCTCCCCGCCAGCGGCTGGCCTCGCTCGACCGCCGCGAGGTGCAGCGCTACGTTGCCGCGGCCTTCGATCTGGCGCTCGACGCGCGGCTGTTCCTCGCTCCCGAGGACGTCAACTACCTGCTCAACGATCCGCCGCCGGACTGGAACGAGGAGGACCGCCGGCGCGCGGCGTATCTGATCAAGAGCGGCCTGGTGACCGGGCCGATCGATCAGGCGCTCTCCGAGGACGAGGTCGAGAAGATGCTCCTGGCGCTCGCCGAGCTGCTGCGCGTGGTGCGCCGCGAGGAGGTCTCCTTCTTCTCGGTCGGCGACGGCCATCTCGCCGTGCGCTCCGGCAAGGAGGACAAGACCTACGAGCTGCCGCCGGACGTCGCGACCTTCCGCCGCCAGGGGGACGATCTCTACAGCTCGGGGCTCGCCCTGGTGCCCGGCGACCGCCTGACGCTCTTCTGGCAGGGGGACCGCATCGTGGCTGCGGCGCAGGAGGTGGATCTCGACGGCGTGGCCTTCGACCGCAGCAGCCCGTACAGCTCCTGGACGCGCTTCCGCACCGACTCGCAGCTCGCCACCCAGGTGAACACCCGCTTCCCCGGCATGGGATTCACCGGCTTCGACATCCTGGAGCGGGGGGAGTCAGGGCGGGTGGGCAAGATCCGCATTCACGGCGACGGCGATCAGCACGTGGACGTCGAAGGCCTCGCCGTGCGCTGGACGCTCGACGTGCCCGACACCCTGTTCACCGCCAAGCGTCTGGCGCCGGAGGGCCGGGAAGCCGGCTGGCTCTTCACCGGCCGCGGCTTCGGCCACGGCGTTGGCATGTGCCAGGTCGGAGCGTACGGCATGGCGCAGCGGGGGCACACCTACCGCGAGATCCTCACCCACTACTACACCGGCGTCGAGCTCGGCCGGGTGCGCGGCCAGGGCCGGGCGGCCGCGGTGGGGGCGGGGCCGGGGCACTGAGGGCCTTCAGAAATCCGAGCGTTCTACCCTCCGAGACCTCACCCCCTGGCCCCCTCTCCATCGAAGATGGAGAGGGGGAACGCGGCCGGACGGAATTGCGGAGTAGGGTGCGCTGTGCGCACCATGAAGCTTGACGGTGCGCACAGCGCACCCTACCTTCTTGGTCGGTTCGGTATCCGTTCCCCCTCAGGCCCGTCCGATGTCCAGGAGCCTCTCCGCCGAGCCATGCTAAGCTCCTCCCCTTGAGCGGGAGCATCGAACCATGGCCGTAAAAGACCTTCCCAAGCGGCCGTCGCTGGTGCCGCGGCCGTCCGAGCCTCATGCGGAGCGCAATCCCGGCACGCCTCTGGAGCTGGACTGGGTGCGCGAGGTGCGGGTCAACACCAGCGCCGCCGAGCGCCGCGCCGCCACCCTGCCGAAGCGCCGCACGGTCAAGAAGCAGTGGCAGGCCGCCTGGTACCTGCGCGCCATCACCTGTATCGATCTGACGACGCTCGCCGGCGACGACACGCCGGGCCGCGTACGCCGGCTGTGCGCCAAGGCGCGCCAGCCCGTGCGGCAGGACCTGCTGGAGGCGCTGGGTGCTGGGCATCTCGACATCCACGTTGCCTCGGTCTGCGTCTATCACGCGTTGGTGGAGGCCGCGCGCGAGGCGCTGGCGGGCTCCGGCATCCCGGTATGCGCCGTCTCGACGGGCTTTCCGGCGGGGCAGAGCCCCTTCCGCCAGCGCCTGGCGGAGATCGGCGAATCGGTGGCGGCGGGCGCCGAGGAGATCGACATCGTGGTCAGCCGCGCCCACATCCTGACCGGCAACTGGCAGGCGCTCTACGACGAGGTGCGGGCCTTCCGCGAGGCCTGCGGGCCGGCGCACCTGAAAGCCATCCTCGCCACCGGCGAGCTCGGCACGCTGCGCCACGTGGCGCGCGCGAGCCGCGTCGCCATGATGGCCGGCGCCGATTTCATCAAGACTTCGACCGGCAAGGAGAAGGTCAACGCCACCCTGCCGGTGTCGCTGGTGATGGTGCGCGCCATTCGCGAGTACCGTGAGCGCACCGGCTTCCGGGTCGGCTTCAAGCCGGCCGGCGGCATCTCTACCGCCAAGCAGGCCACCGACTGGCTGGCGCTGATGAAGGAGGAGCTGGGCGACGCCTGGATGCGGCCGGCCCTCTTCCGGCTCGGCGCCTCCAGCCTCCTCGCCGACATCGAGCGCCAGCTCGAGCACTACGCCACCGGCCGCTACTCGGCCTCCTTCCGCCATCCCATGGCCTGAGGGCACCTATGGCGAGCATCGCCGAGATCTTCGAGACCCTGGAATACGGCCCGGCGCCCGAGAGCGCCGATCCGGCGCTCGCCTGGCTGGAGGAGCACGGAGGCGAGGTGCTGCCGTTCATCGGCGGCGAATTCCGCCGGCCGTCTTCCGGCGAGTGGTTCGACACCCTGAACCCTGCCACGGCCAAGCCCCTCGCCCGCGTCGCCCAGTGCGGCGCCGAGGACGTGAACGCCGCCGTCGAGGCGGCGCGGAAGGCGCAGGGTCTGTGGTGGAACCTGGGCGGCCACGGCCGCGCCCGCCATCTCTACGCCGTCGCGCGGCACGTGCAGAAGAACGCGCGGCTGCTCGCCGTGCTGGAGACGCTCGACAACGGCAAGCCCATCCGTGAGACGCGGGACATCGACGTGCCGCTCGTCGCCCGCCACTTCTATTACCACGCCGGCTGGGCGCAGCTCATGGAAACGGAGCTGCCGGGCTACGTGCCGGTGGGCGTCGCCGGGCAGATCATCCCCTGGAACTTCCCGCTGCTCATGCTCGCCTGGAAGATCGCGCCGGCGCTCGCGATGGGCAACACGGTGGTGCTCAAGCCCGCCGAGTTCACGCCGCTGACGGCCTTCGCCTTCGCCGGGATCTGCCGCGACGCCGGCCTGCCGCCGGGAGTGGTCAACATCCTCACCGGCGACGGCCGTACCGGCGAGCTGATCGTCCGCCATCCGGACATCGACAAGCTCGCTTTCACCGGCTCCACCGAGGTCGGCCGCCTCATCCGCGAGGCCACGGCGGGCACCGGCAAGAAGCTCTCCCTCGAGCTCGGCGGCAAGTCGCCGTTCGTGGTCTTCGACGACGCGGACCTCGACGGCGCGGTCGAGGGCGTGGTGGACGCCATCTGGTTCAACCAGGGCGAGGTCTGCTGCGCCGGCTCGCGCCTGATCGTGCAGGAAGGCGTGGCCGAGACCGTCTACTCCCGGCTGCGCGCCCGCATGGAGACCCTGCGCGTGGGCGATCCGCGGGACAAGGCGATCGACATCGGCGCCATCATCGCGCCGGTGCAGCTCGAGCGCATCGAGCGGCTGGTGCGCCAGGGCGTCGAGGAAGGCGCCAAGCTCTGGCAGCCCTCCTGGAGCTGCCCGCGCGACGGCTGGTTCTATCCGCCGACGCTGTTCACCGAGGTGGCGCCGTCCGCCACCATCGCGCAGGTCGAGATCTTCGGTCCGGTGCTCGTCGCCATGACCTTCCGCACGCCGGAGGAGGCCATCGAGCTGGCGAACAACACCCGCTACGGCCTCGCGGCGAGCATCTGGACGGAGAACGTCAACCTCGCGCTCGATCTGGCGGCGAAGATCAAGGCCGGCACCGTGTGGATCAACAGCACGAACCTCTTCGACGCCGCCTCCGGCTTCGGCGGCTACCGCGAGAGCGGCTTCGGCCGCGAGGGCGGCAAGGAAGGGCTGTGGGAGTACGTGCAGCCAGGATGGAAGAAAGCGAAGATTGAAAAGGATAGAAAGGATGGCAAGGATAGCAAGGACGAAGGAGACGACGACGAAGACGCTGCTCCGGCGGCGCTGCCTCCCATCGACCGCACCGCCAAGATGTACATCGGCGGCAAACAGGCTCGCCCCGATGCCGAGTACGCCAGAAAGATTCTAGGGCCCAGTGGGCGCTTGATCGGCGAGGTCGGGGAGGGCAACCGCAAGGACATCCGCAACGCTGTCGAGGCCGCGCGCAAGGCGGCGCCGGGGTGGGCCAAGGCGACGGCCCACAACAAGGCGCAGATTCTCTATTACATCGCTGAGAATCTGGGTGCGCGGCGCGAGGAGCTCGCCCGCCGCCTCGACGACATGACCGGCAAGGGACGCGCGGCCGGCCGCGCCGAGGTGGATCTCGCCGTGGAGCGCCTCTTCACCTACGCCGCCTGGGCGGACAAGTACGCCGGCACGGTCCAGGCCACGCCGCTGCGCAACTTCACCTTCGCCGTTTACGAGCCGATCGGCACGCTGGCCATCGCCTGTCCGGACGAATACCCGCTGCTCGCCTTCCTCGCCACCGTG
>DATBGJ010000073.1:0-5879 GCA_036558045.1 Thermoanaerobaculia bacterium | reverse complement strand
CCGCACGGTGACGCTGCGCCTGGATTTCGCGGGCCGCCTGGAACGCGGCGCGGTTTCGACGATCCTCGGGCTGGCGCTCGCGGCCCACCTCCTGTTGCTGCTCGGCTTCGCGGGGTTGCTGCGGCCGTTGCCCGTCCTTCTCCTCGCGGCTGCCATCCATGTCGCCGGGTGGACGGTGTGGCGCGAGGTGTTGACCGAGCTGCGCGGGATCTCCGTGCCCGGCTGGCTCGGGCCCGCGCTGCTCCTCGGGCTCGCTCCTTTCGTCCTTCTAGCGCTGTATCCGCCGACGGCGTTCGACGCCACGCTGTATCACCTGCCGTTCGCACGCGCCTTCGCCGAGACCGGCGGCGTGCCCTATCTGGTAGATCGCCGGTTCCCCGTCTTTCCCCAGGCCAACGAGATCCTGTTCGCGGCGGTGATGCTCTTCGGGCGCGACGTGGCGGCTCAGGGCGTTCAGCTCTTCGCGACGTTGCTCACCGCGCTCCTCTTGGCGGCTTGGGGCAAGCGGGCCTTGCCATCTCGAGAGCTGGCGGGATGGCTGGCGGCTGCGGTCTTCCTCGGCAATCCGATCGTGGTGTATCTCGCCGGCAACGCCTACATCGAGCCCGGGCTTGCTCTGTTCGTCGCGGCCTCGCTCTATGCGCTGGACCGCTGGCGCGAGACGGACGCGAGGGGATGGCTCGCGCTGAGCGCCCTCTTCGGCGCCACGGCCGCGGACGTCAAGTACCTGGGCCTCTACTTCCTCGGCATTGCCGCGTTGACGGTGCTCTTCGCGGGCGGACGTTTCCGCTCCGCGCCGGCAAGGCTCCGCGACGGCCTCCTCTTCGCCGCGGTCGCCGTCAGTTTCCTTCTGCCGTGGTATCTCCGCATCTATCTCCACACGGGCAATCCGATCTTTCCGTATCTGATCCGGGTGTTCGGCGGCAGCTATTGGCAGTCGTTGCCGCGGTCTGGGGTACCCGAGGCGCTCCCGGAGAGGCTGGCACGCTGGGTCCGCCTGCCGTGGGACGTGATCTTCGCGCGGGCGCGCTACAACCAGGAGCCGCCGATCTCGCCCGTCTACCTGGCGGCCTTGCCTCTCCTCGCCTTCGGCGCGCTGCGGGACGGCCGGGTGAGATGGCTGTTGGGGATCGCCGCGGTCTACTCGTTCATCTTCATCTGGCTGCCGGCGGACAGCCGCTATCTCGTTCCCCTCCTGCCGCTGGCGAGCCTCGCAATCGCGGGTTCCCTGGCGATGGCGCGGCTCCGGCTTTCCCGCACCGTCCACGCCTTGCTCTGCGTCGCTTGCCTGCTCCCCGGCTGGCTCTACGCCGGTTACCGGATCGGGCTCCAGGGGAGACCTCCCATCACGACGGCCGCTAGGGACGCTTACCTCGCGCGCCGGCTGCCGCTCTATCCCGCCATCGCCTGGCTCAACCGGACGCGCGGCAGCGGCTACTCGCTCTATGCGCTCCACGCCGAGAACATGACGTACTTCGCCGCCGGCCGGTTCGTCGGCGACTGGGTCGGTCCCGGCAGCTTCGGCCGCGTGCTGGGCGGAACGCGGGACACCGCGACGCTGCGAAGCAAGCTGCGGGCCTTAAGCATCACCCACCTGCTCATACCGGAATCCTTGCGGTTGCCGTTCCCCGAAGCGGAGCTGCGGCGCGATTTTCAGCTCGTCTATCGAGACGCCGACGCGCGCCTCTACGCGCTGCGCGCGGCCTCTGCCGCTCGCGGCTTCCCTGGCCGCACCTCCGCCATCAGCTCGCGCAGGTAGAAGCCGGCCCAGAGGAGGAACGGCAGCGAGAACTTGAGCGGCAGATCGAGCAGGTGCTTGCCGAGCCCCCAGAAGTTGCGGGCGAAGGCGCCGTAGTGAGCCAGGCTCCAGGCTCCGAGGCCGGTGGCGTAGACGAACTTCACGCGGAAGAAGACCAGCAGGATGTCGAAGAACACGGTCGCCAGCAAGGCCCAGCCGAGGTTCTCCAGGCGCCGCCGCCAGGAGAGGCGCGGCACGGCGAGGAAGAGAGCGATCAGCATCACCAGGTGGAAGTGCACGTCGGTCACGCGGAAGGAATGGACGAGGCTCTTCGACGGCGGGAAGTCGAGCCGCGAGACGTAGGCGAAGTGAGCGTCCCGGCGCACCAGGTCGGTCACGTTCGGGCTCTCGGTGAGGCGGACGAGGTTCTCGCCGCTCGCCAGCAGGAACCGGTTGTAGAAAGGCGTCACCAGCACCCACAACAGCGCCGCCGGCAGCAGCCAGAGGAGGCAGTTGCGGATGAAGAGGAGCGCCCAACTCCGCTCCGGGGCCTTGGACGGAGCCATCAGGTGGCCGGCTCGGCCGGAGCGGCCCGGGTCGCGAAACGGTTGGCCCAGAAGATCCACAGCAGCACGCCGAAGAGGATGACGATCGTCTGCCAGATCACGGTATGCGAGCTCTCGAAGATGCGGGGGAAGTAGACCCCGGTGAGGAACAGCGCCACCACGCGCACCAGGTTGACGATCTGGATGGCGAGGATGCCGAGAGCCAGGCCGGCCAGCCGCGATCTCCAGGTGGCCGGGAACGCGAGCACGGCGGCGAGGAAGATGAGCATCGCCTCGACTCCGTTGCAGCCGTTGCGGATGTTGACGGAGAACCGCGAGTTGCGGATCACCGTTCCCTGCATGGTCACGCCCTGGCCCAGCAGGTTGAGCGCCACGCCGCTCGCCCGGGCGACGGCGGCGGTGAACGGCTCCACGGCGTGGTCGTTGACCCAGTTGAGCGAGATCAGCGTGAAGCCGCCGCCGAGCAGCACGAGGAAAAGGATGAGGAACGTCAGCTCCCGGCGGTTGCGGCGCCAGAAGGGAACGTCCGAAGCGGGGGTCGGTCGAGGGGAAACGTCTTTCTTGCGGGACATCGGGGGGATTCTACTCCGGCCGCTGGATCTGTGCCGCCTGCCATAGCTCGCGGTAGCGCGCAGATGGCGTCCCGGTCTGCTGGAACCTCTCTGCTTCACGACGCACCATGGCTCAAGGGTAGCAGATGGCCGCTGGTAAAATACCCCTCGATGGACCGCTACCTCGTCAACGAGCTCTTCTACAGCCTGCAGGGCGAGGGCGTCCGCGCCGGGACGCCGAACTTCTTCCTGCGGCTGGCGAAGTGCAACCTCGCCTGCAAGGTGGAGACGCACGGGTTCGACTGCGATACGGAGTTCGAGTCGGGCCGCTGGATGACCCTGCCGGAGATCGTCGACGAGCTGCGCCAGCTTTCGCGGAGCTGCGACTGGATCGTGCTCACCGGCGGCGAGCCGGCCCTGCAGGTGGACCGGGAGATGATCGACGCCCTCCACGCCGCCGGCTACAAGCTGGCCATCGAGACCAACGGCAGCGTCGAGCTTCCCGAGGGCCTCGACTGGATCACCGTCAGCCCCAAGGTGGCCGAGCACGCCATCCGCCAGAAGAAGGCCCACGAGGTCAAATACGTCCGCGGCTACGGCCAGGCGGTCCCCCGCACCGTGGTGGAGGCCGAGCACTACCTGATCTCGCCGGCGTTCGAGGGCGACCAGCTCGATCCGCGCACCCTCGACTGGTGCATCCGGCTGTGCAGAGAGAACCCGCCCTGGCGGCTCTCCGTGCAGCAGCACAAGATGTGGAAGGTGCGCTAGAGAACGGCTAACATCGGGAGACTTGCAAGGAGCGACGGAGATGGAACCGAGGCGTAGCTCTCTCGTGAAGTGGACGGCGATCGGGTTCGTGGTGCTGCTGGTCAACACCGCGTACCTCGCGGCTTTTGCCAGTCCGACGGTCTTCTACATGACCAACGTCATGGTGCATTTCGTGCTGGGGCTCGCCCTGGCCGTGGCGTTGGCGCTGCTGCTGGCGCGGCGGCCGGACCTGCGGCAGGGCCTGCTGCCGGCGGCGGTGCTCTTCGGCGTGGCGCTGCTCGCCGGCCTCTGGCTGGCCTGGGCGGGGAACGTCCTGCAGACGCGGCCGGTCTACTGGGCCCACGTCATCGCCGCCGCGCTCGGCGTGGCCGCCCTGGGGGCCTGGCTGTGGCGCCGCCAGGCCGGCTCGCCGCGCTTCCGCCAGGCCTTCGCGGCCGCGGTCGTGCTGATGATCGTCCTGCCGGCCGCGGCGGCGCTGTGGCGCAAGACGCACCCCAACCCGGCGGACCGCATCAAGAACCCGCTCATCGTCCCCGCCGCCATGACGGAGGAGGGGGGCGGGCCGAAGTCGCCGTTCTTCCCCTCGTCGGCGAAGACCAACGTCGGCGGCATCATCCCCTCCAACTTCTTCATGGACTCGGCCACCTGCGGCGAGTGCCACAAGGACATCTTCCAGCAGTGGAACAGCTCGGCCCACCACTTCGCCTCGTTCAACAACCAGTTCTACCGCAAGTCGATCGAGTACATGCAGGACGTCATCGGCCCGCAGCCGAGCAAGTGGTGCGCCGGCTGCCATGACCACGCCGTCTTCTTCAACGGCCGCTTCGAGCGGCCGATCAAGGGCCAGATCGACACGCCGGAGGCGCACGCCGGCCTCGCCTGCACCTCCTGCCACGCCATCACCCACGTCGACAGCTCGATGGGCAACGGCGGCTTCACCATCGAGTATCCGCCGCTCCACGAGCTGGTGACGAGCAAGAACCCGGTGATCCGCAAGGTGAACCACTTCCTCACCTATCTCGACCCCGAGCCGCACAAGGCGACGTTCATGAAGCCGTTCATGCGCATGGATTCGGCGGAGTTCTGCTCGTCGTGCCACAAGGTGCACCTCGACGTGCCGGTGAACAACTACCGCTGGTTCCGCGGCTTCAACGACTACGACGCCTGGCAGGCGAGCGGCGTCTCCGGCCAGGGAGCGCGCTCGTTCTACTACCCGGCGGAGTCGAAGACCTGCGCCGGCTGCCACATGCCGCTCGTCGACTCCCAGGACCCGGGCAACGTCGGCGGCAAGGTGCACTCGCACCGCTTCCCGGCGGCCAACATGGCGACGGCGTTCGCCAACCAGGACCAGGCGCAGATGGACGTCGTCGAGAAGTTCCTCACCTCCGGCTTCATCAAGGTCGATATCTTCGCGGTGTCGCCGGAGGAGCAGGGGAAGGGCGAGACGCCGATGGTGCGGCGGGCCGCCCCGGGAGACAACGGGCCGCGGCTCAACACCAGCTTCGCCGTCGGCGAGGAGGCGGAGCAGACGGGTGACGTGGTGATCCGCGACGTCGGCCGCGTGGCGGCGCCCATCGAGCGGGCGGCGCCGCAGGTGAAACCGGGCTCGACCGTGCGCGTGGACGTGGTGGTGCGCACCAAGGCCATCGGCCACTTCTTCCCCGGCGGCACGGTGGACGCCTTCGACGTCTGGCTGGAGCTGCAGGGCCGCGACGCCGACGGCCGCGTCGTCTTCTGGAGCGGCCGGGTGGAGGACGGCGGCAAGGGGCCGGTCGAGCCGGGCGCCCACTTCTACCGCGCCTACCAGCTCGACGCCGAAGGCAACTTCATCAACAAGCGCAACGCCTGGCAGTCGCGCAGCGTGCTCTACGTGCGCCTGATCCCGCCCGGCGCCGCCGACGTGGCCCACTTCCGCCTGCGCGTGCCCGAGGACGCCAAGGGGCCGATCACGCTGACGGCGAAGCTCAACTACCGCAAGTTCTCCCACTACTACACGCAGTTCGTCTACGCCGGCCAGCCGAAGCCGGGCCAGGCGCCGGGGCTGATCTCGGCGCACTTCAACAACGCGGAGTACTCGTTCGATCCGGCCAACATCCCGGCCAACGTCTCGGGCAAGATCAAGGGGCGCATCCCCGACCTGCCCATTGTCGTGCTGGCCTCGGACGAGGCCACGCTGCCGCTCGGCGCGGGAGGCGAGACGCAGTGGCGGCCGGTGGTGTCGAAGGAGGACCGCGAGCGCTGGAACGACTGGGGGAT
>DATBGJ010000072.1:0-1664 GCA_036558045.1 Thermoanaerobaculia bacterium | reverse complement strand
GGCTCGGGCTCGCGCTGCTGCTGCTGCGGCTCGGGAGCCGCAGGAGGCGGCGGTTCGGCGGTGGGGGCCTGCGCCGGAGGCGTCTGCGCGGCCGGCGGCGGTGCCGGCTGGCTGGCGGTTTTTGCGTCGGCCAGCTTCTTCTGGAGATCTTCGATCTCCTTACGGCGCTTCTCGTCCTCCTGACGCTGAAACTCGGCCGTCTTTTCGGCGAGCTGCTTCTCCACCAAGGCCTTGACGTCCGCCGGCATCTGCGCGCCGGCCCCCGCCGGCGGCGCGGCGGAGGGCCCGCCCGGCACGGCCGGCGCGGGCGCGGGGTTGGCGGCGGGCTGCACCGCGGCCGGAGCGCCGGTGGAGGCCTCGGCGGCCGGCGTGGACGCCCGGCGGCGATTGAGGATGAAGAAGGTCACCACGGCGACGACGAGCAGGGCCGCGATGGCGGCGTAGAGCAGGGTACGGCTCTTGCGCCCTTCCTCTTCCTCGACCCTGACCTCGCCGAGGGGAGCCACGGCCGCGACCGGCTGCTCCTCGGCGGCGGGGAACGGCACGACAGGCGCGACGGCTGCCGGCTCCTCCACCCGGGAGGCCGGCACCGGCGCCGCCTCGTCGGGGGGAGCGGCGGCAGGCTCGACGGGCGCGGATTCCAGGACGCGATGGATATAGGCGGCGAGGTCCGTGGGCCCCACGGACGGTGCCAGCGCGGAGATCGCCATCCCGATCCGGCGCTTCATCTCGTCGGCGCTCTGGAAGCGCCCCTGGGGGTCGATGGCCAGCGCCCGCGTCACGATCTCGTCCACCTCGTGCGGGATGGCGGGATTCACCTGCCGCGGCGAACGGATCTTGCCCTGGCGCACGGCCTCCAGCACGGACATCTCGCTGTCGCCCGGGAACAGGCGCTCGCCGGTGACCATCTCGAAGAGCACGGCGCCGAGCGAGAAGAGGTCGGAGCGCGCGTCCACCGGCCGGCCCCAGGCCTGCTCGGGAGACATGTACTGGAGCTTCCCCTTGAGGGCGCCCATCTGCGTCTGGCTGGCTTTCGCGGCGGCCTTGGCGATGCCGAAGTCGCACAGCTTGACGTCCCCCTCGTAGGTCAGGAGGATGTTCTGCGGCGAGACGTCGCGGTGCACCAGCCCCAGCTCGCGGTCCTCGAAGTCGCGCTTGCGGTGGGCGTAGTCGAGGGCGCTCGCGAGACGCGCCGCGATCAGCAGGCCGAGCTCGAGCGGCAGCGGCATGCCCTTGCGGTTGGCGGCGTTGAGCAGCGACCGCAGGTCCTTGCCTTCGACGTACTCCATGGCGATGTAGTAGTCGCGCCCGATCTTGCCCAGGTCGTAGATGTGGACGATGTTGGGATGGGTGAGCTGCGCGGCGAGCTTCGCCTCGTCGATGAACATCCCCACGAACTCGGCGTTGTCCGTCATGTGGGGAAGGATGCGCTTGATGGCGACCGTCTTCTGGAAGCCTTCGACGCCGCGCATGCGGGCCTTCCACAGCTCCGCCATGCCGCCGACGGCGATGCGCTCGAGCAGGGTGTACTGGCCGAAGCGCTCGCCGGGCCGGTCGCCGGCCTCCTCCTGGAACAGCGGGATGCGCTGCGTGGCGGCGGGGTCGAGCTCCAGCGGCGCGGCCGCCGGTGCCGGAGCGGCGGGCGGCGCGACAGGCGGCGGTGC
>DATBGJ010000071.1:0-2684 GCA_036558045.1 Thermoanaerobaculia bacterium | reverse complement strand
TCGGCGCCAAGCCGCAGATCGTGGACGGCGTCATCCGCCACCTCATCGCCCGCGGCCACCTCGCCAAGCTGCCGAACGGCCTGATCCTGGCCTCCGCCGCCCTCACCGGGCTGCGGCGGGACCTCCTCGCCACCACCTGGGAGCGCTTCTCCGTCGCCGATTTCAAGGACCGCTTCGGGCTCACCCGCAAGTGGGCCATCCCGCTGCTCGAGCACCTCGACTCGACCGGCGCCACGCGCCGCATGGGCGACGACCGCATGATCGTGCGCAAGGCCTCGCCCTCATCCAGCGCACCTCCCAATACGTAGAGAGAGTTGTTCGCAAAGATTCGACCATGACCCTCCTCTCCGACACCGATCTGCTCGCCCGCCTGGTCGGCTTCGACACCACCAGCCGCAACAGCAACCTGGCGCTCGCCGATTGCCTCTGCGACTATCTCGACCGCCCGGGCGTGCGGCTGGCGCGCAATCCCTCGGCCGACGGCGGCAAGACGAACGTCGTCGCCTGGATCGGACCGCAGCCGGCGGGAGACCGGCGGGGCCTGGTGCTCTCGGGGCACATGGACGTCGTGCCCGCCGAGGAGGACGGCTGGCACAGCCCGCCCTTCACCCTGACGGACGGCGGCGACCGCTGGGTAGGGCGCGGCGCTTGCGACATGAAGGGTTTCGTGGCGCTCGCCGCCAACCTCGCCGCGGAAGCCCGGCCGGAGCGCTGGCGCGCCCCCCTGGTGCTCGTCTTCACCTACGACGAGGAGGTCGGCACCCTCGGAGCCAAGCGCCTCGCCGAGAGCTTCCGGGAGGCCGCGTCGCTCCCCCGCAGCGCGATCATCGGCGAGCCGACCTCGCTGCGGGTGGCGCGCGCGCACAAGGGCCATTTCAAGCTGCGGGTGGTCCTCCACGGCGTCGCGGCGCACAGCGGCTATCCTCACCTCGGTGTCAACGCCATCGAGCCGGCCGGCCGCGTGACCGAAGCGCTCTCCCGCCTGCGCCGCGAGCTGGAGGCGGAGCCGGGCCCTCACCGCGAGCTGTTCCCGGAGGTCCCCTACGTGCCGCTCAACGTCGGCACCATCCATGGCGGCTCGGCGATCAACGTCGTGCCGGACCGCTGCGCCATCGAGCTGGGGGCCCGCCCGCTGCCGGGCATCGCCTCGGAAGAGCTGATCGAGCGCGTGAGCCGCGCCGTCCGCGAAGCGGCCTCGCCTTTCGAGCCGGAGATCGAGCTCCTCTCCGACAGCCCCGCCATGCTCCTCGACGAGGCGGCGCCGATCCACCGCTATCTCTGCGCCTTGACCGGCCAGAGCGCCGGCGCCAGCGTCTCCTTCGCAACCGACGCCGGCTGGCTGCAGCGCTTGGGGATCGACTGCGCTATCTTCGGCCCCGGCTCGATCGAGGTGGCGCACAAGCCCAACGAGCACCTGCCGAAGAGCGATCTCGCCACCGCACGCGAACGGCTGCAGCAGGCGATCCGGCATTTCTGTGGGGAAGGATGAGAGTCGCCACTTTTTCCTGGGAGCGCCGGCGTCCTCGCCGGCATATTCTCCTTTGGAGAAAGGAAGGGCCGGCGAGGACGCCGGCGCTCCCAGGATGACCCTCCTCCAACCCGACCTTACCTGGACCGGCGAGCGTTTCGAGCCGGACGTGCAGATCGCCATCGGAGAGGACGGCCGCATCGAGGCGGTGGGGAACCTCGGCCACATACCCGACCTGCGCCTGAAAAACCGCGCGCTTCTGCCGGGCATGGTCTCCGCGCACTCGCACGCCTTCCAGCGCGGGCTGCGCGGGCGCGGCGAGACTTTCCCGGCCGGCGCGGGAAGTTTCTGGAGCTGGCGCGAGGCCATGTATGGCCTGGTGGGGCGCTTGGAGGATGAAGAATTCCGGTCCCTCTGCCTCCAGACCTTCCGCGAGATGCGGGCGGTCGGCATCACCACGGTCGGCGAGTTCCACTACTTCCATCACCGCGAGGCTGAAGCCGAGGACTACGCCTTCGACGACCTGGTGCTCGCGGCCGCCGCCGAGGCCGGCATCCGCATCGTCCTGATCGAGTCCTACTACCGCACCGGTGGCGTGGGCCAGCCGCTGGAAGGCCCGCAGCGCCGCTTCGGCTCGCCGTCTCCCGAGGTCTTCTGGGAGCAGATGGATCGCCTCGCCGCGCGCCTCGATCCGCGCCGGGAGACCCTCGCCGCCTCGGTCCACAGCCTGCGCGCAGCCAGCCCCGAAGATCTGGCCTCGATCTATGAGGAGGCGCGCCGGCGGGACCTGCCCTTCCACATCCACGTCGAAGAGCAGCGGCGGGAAATCGACGACGTCCTCGCCTACTACGGCAAGCGTCCGATGGCGCTGCTGCTGGAAACCCTGGGAACCGCGACCGACGTGACGGCCGTCCACTGCACCCACACCGATGCCGAAGAGATGGACCGTTTCCTCGCCGCCGGCGGCATCGTCTGCCTCTGTCCGCTCACCGAAGGCAACCTGGGAGACGGCATCGCGTCGGTGCCCCGCGCCCGCCCCACGAGCGGAGCCTTTTGCCTCGGCAGCGACTCCAACGCCCGCATCTCCCCGATCGAAGAGATGCGCTGGCTGGAGTACGCCCAGCGGCTCGCCACCGAGAGCCGGGGCCTGCTGCGGGATCAGGAAGGCAGCGTGGCGCGGGTACTCCTCGACGCCGCCACGGCCGGCGGCGCGAAG
>DATBGJ010000070.1:0-2786 GCA_036558045.1 Thermoanaerobaculia bacterium | reverse complement strand
GTGGTGGTGCCGGTCTTCCACGAGGCCGAGAACATCGGACCGTTCTGCCGCGCCGTCCGCAATTCCTTCCCGCCCGGCTACGAGCTGCTCGTCTGCTACGACATGCCGGAGGACCGCACGCTTCCCGCCCTCGCCGCCCTGCCTGCGGCAGAGAAGCCCCCCGTGGTGCGCCTCGTCCACAACACGCTGGGCCGCGGCGTGCGCTGGGCCATCGAGGCGGGGATGCGGGCGGCCCGGGCACCGGTCGTCCTCGTCACCATGGCGGACCTCTCGGACGACTACCGCATCGTCGAGCCGATGGTGGCGCGCGCCGAGGCGGGCGCCGCCGTGGTCTGCCCCAGCCGCTACATGCCGGGCGGCCGGCAGATCGGCGGGCCCTGGCTGAAGAACCTGCTCAGCCGCACGGCCGGCGTGAGCCTGCACTGGCTGGCGGGCGTGCCGACGCGGGACGCCACCAACAGCTTCAAGGCCTACCGCCGCGACTTCCTGGAGCGCACGCCGATCGAGAGCGCGGCCGGGTTCAGCCTCGGCCTGGAGCTGGTGGTCAAGGCCCATTTCGCCGGCGAGCGGGTGGAGGAGATCCCCGCCACCTGGCGGGACCGCACGGCCGGCGAGAGCCGCTTCCGCCTCGCCGCCTGGCTGCCCCTCTACCTGCGCTGGTACGTCTGGGCGCTGCGCAAGCGCTGGCTGCGCTGAGGGGTTTTCCTCAAGGGAGCTGGCGCCGGGAGATCGGCTGGTCGCCGGCTACACCGCCGGTCCACACACCTTTGCGATAGGTGCCGTCGTCCTCGTAGAAGTGCCAGGGCCCGCCGCCGTAGACGGCGAATTCCAGCGTCCCATCGCCGTCGAGGTCCAGGGGAGCCGGCTGCAGCGGCCTGCCGGGAGAAGGGGTGGCCGCGGTCGAGACGCTGTCGGTAATCTGTTGCGTATCCGGGCTGTAGAACACCCAGGAACCGCCGCCGCGAAAGATCACCACCTCGTCGTGGCCGACGCCGTGGTAATCCCCGGGTACCGGCATATCCCCCGGCGCGCCGCCGGTCCAGATTCCCTTGTTGTGGCTGCCGTCGTCGTTGTAGAAGTGCCAGGCACCGTTTTGGTAGACCGTGAACTCGGCGCGCCCATCCCCGTCGTAGTCCATGGGAAGCGGGATGGCTCCGGCTCCCGGCCCCGTCCAGACGCCGCGCGTGCAGGCGCCGCTCGCGAAGTCGTAGAACATCCAGGAGCCGGCGCGGAAGACCACCACGTCGTCATCGCCGTCGCCATCGTAGTCGGCGGGGACGGGAAGGTCCCCCGGCAGGCCTCCTGTCCAAATGCCTTTCTGATAGGTGCCGTCCGCCTCGTAGAAGTGCCAGACGCCTCCGCACTTCTGGGAGAGATCGACCCTGCCGTCGCCGTCGTAATCGCCGGGAGCCGGGATGCAGTCCGCGCCGGACGCCGAAGTGTTGACCGCGGACGGAGCATCGGCGTCGTTTGAGGGTCCGTAGCTCACCCAGGCGCCGCCGCGATAGATGATCCAGTCGGAGACCTTGTCGCCGTCGAAGTCCGCGGGCGCGGCTTTGCGGCGGCCGGCGGCGTTGTCGTGGCGGTGGGCGCAGCCGGTGAGCAGGAGCGCGCCGCAGACGGCTGCCGGCAGGATTAGCCCCGGGCGCATGGCTCATTCCTCAACAAGTGCGCCGCTAGGATAGCACTCGCGGCTCTCGGACAAGCAGTAAGCGAAGTCGAGAGGCTCAGAACGGAAAGAAGACCCACATGCCATTGCGGTAGATCACGACGTCGGAGGTGCCGTCTCCTCCGAAATCGGCGGCTGCGGTGTTGCGCCGCAGGCGGTAAACGGCGCCGCTGCCCAGATCCGTCAGGTAGAGGCGGCCCGCCTCGTCCTCGCCGAAGCTCGAGATGTTGAACGGGCTGTCGAGGAGCAGCTTCACCTGCCAGCCGGGACCGGACGGACGCAACCCCCAGATGCGGCCGCTGCAATAGTCGCCGAAGAAGTAGATGCCGTCGAGGACGGCCTCGGCCGCATTGCGGTGAACCGCGCCGCCGGTCACCGAGCAGCCGAGGCTGTGGTCGTATTCCGCGATCGGCAGCGTCAGTCCGGCCTGGCTGCAGTTGGAGGGGATGTGGCAGTGGGCGCCCTCCATGATCCGCCAGCCGTAGTTCTGTCCGCCGTTGCTCGCCGCCGGCTGGAAATCGATCTCCTCCCAACTCCCCTGGCCGACGTCGCCGATCCACAGGTCGCCCTTCTGGCGGTCGAAGGAGAGCCGCCAGGGGTTGCGCATGCCCAGCGCCCAGATCTCGGGAAGATAGCCGGCCTGGCCGACAAAGGGGTTGTCGGGAGGCACCGAGTACGGCGCGACGCCCGCCTCGACGTCGATGCGCAGGATCTTGCCGAGGAGCAGCCCGGGATTCTGCGCCCGGTTGCCGGGATCGTCCGCCGAGCCGCCGTCGCCCAGCGAGATGTACAGGTAGCCGTCCGGCCCGAAGGCGAGCTGGCCGCCGTTGTGGTTGGAGAACGGCTGATCGACGGTGAGCACCACCTCTTCGTGGTCGCCGTCGGCGACATCGGGGTTGGCCGTGACGTGGTAGCGCGCCACGACGGATTTGAGCTGGTTGTTGATGGTGGCCGTGTAGTCGACGTAGAAGTAGCCCTTGCTCGTGTAACCCGGCGGGAAGGCGACGCTCAGCAGGCCGGTCTCGCCGCAGCAGGTGACCCGTCCCGCGATGTCGAGGAACGGCGTCGCCACGACGCTGCCGCCGCCGCGCACGATGCGGATCCGCCCGGGCTGCTC
>DATBGJ010000069.1:0-3757 GCA_036558045.1 Thermoanaerobaculia bacterium | reverse complement strand
GCTCCTGCTGGTTGGGCGGAAAGACGCCGAGGACACGGTTCACCGTGCGGATGGCACTACTGGTATGGAGCGTAGCCAGCACCAGGTGACCGGTCTCGGCGGCCGTGAGGGCCAGCGAGATCGTCTCGAGATCGCGCAGCTCGCCGATGGCGATGACGTCCGGGTCCTCGCGCAGGGCGGCCCGCAGGGCGCGCGCGAAGGAGCCGGTGTGGGGCCCCACCTGGCGCTGGTTGACGACGCAGCCCTTGGAGGAGTGGATGAACTCGATGGGATCCTCGATGGTGATGATGTGGTCGCGCCGCTCGTCGTTGATGATGTTGAGCAGGGCGGCCAGGGTGGACGACTTGCCGCATCCCGCCGGTCCGGTGAGGAGCACGATCCCTTGATGGAAGTTGGCGAAGCGGGCGAGCGTGCTCGGCAGGCCGAGGTCCTCCAGGGCCGGCGGCTTCGCCGGGATGGCGCGGAAGACGGCGTCGGTGCCGCGCTGCTGCCGGTAGGCGTTGGCGCGGAAGCGGCCGCGGCCGGGGAGGGTGTAGGCGAAATCCACCTGGCCGCGCTCGTGCAGGGCGGCGGCCTGCTCGGCGGTGAGGATCTCCGCGATCAGGCGTTCGGCCGTCGGCGCGTCGAGAGGCTCGGCGCTCAGCTCGGCGAGACGGCCGTGGGTGCGCAGCTTGACCGGCGAGCCGCTGTGGAGGTGGAGATCGCTCGCTCCGGAATGGAACGCGCGCTCCAGAAGGCGGTCGAGGGCGCGCGGTCCGTCGAGGGAGAGGGGCGCCGCTGAAGCCGTGTCGGGCTTGGACGCTGGCGCGGTCCGCGGCGCCGCCGCGGCGGGCTGGCGGGAGAGGTAGTCCCGCTGCACGGCGAGGACCTGATCGAGCTGGGCCTGCGTCAGGTAGCCTTTGTCGACCAGGATGTCGCCGAGCTTGCGGGAGCTGGCCTCGCGCGCCTGCCACTCCGCCACTTCCAGGAGCTGCTCCCTGGTGACGAGCTTGTAGTGCAGGACGATGCGTCCGAACAGAAGGTCGTCTGGACCTGAGATCATTATGGCGGCAGGGTAGTCAAGCGGGCGGTGCGCGTCAATCTCAAAGCGT
Organism: Thermoanaerobaculia bacterium; assembly: GCA_036558045.1. Lineage (GTDB taxonomy): Bacteria > Acidobacteriota > Thermoanaerobaculia > Multivoradales > UBA5704 > DATARR01. The sequence goes on along the minus strand of DATBGJ010000069.1, from coordinate 2,666 downwards.
TAGAATCCGCGCCTTCAGGGGCTGGGGGAGATCGAAATGGCGAATTCCAATGTCGACGTCGGAGCGAGGGCCGGCCGCGGTCTGGTCTTCGCCCTCATCCTGCTCGCGCTGGCGCTGCTGCTGGCGGTGGTGCAGTTGCGCCCTCCCGCGGCGAAGGGGAAGGAGGTGCCGCTGGCGGAGTTCTCGGCGGCACGGGCGCGGGAGGTGCTGGGCGGGCTGCTCGGGGACGGCGCGCCGCATCCGGTCGGCTCGCCGGCCAACGCGCGGGTGCGCGAGCGGATCGTGGCGCACCTGCGCTGGCTGGGATACTCGCCGGAGGTCCAGGAGAGTTTCTCCTGCAGCCCGGGGGGCAACTGCGCGCGGGTGGCGAACGTGCTGGCGCGCCTGCCGGGGAGGGAGCCCGGCAAGTCCGTCCTGCTGATGTCCCACTACGATTCGGTGCCTGCGGGGCCCGGCGCCAGCGACGACATGACGGGGGTTGCCGCCATCCTGGAGATCGCGCGCGTGTTGAAGGCCGGCCCGCCGCCGCGCCATGGAGTGCTGCTGCTGTTCAGCGACGGCGAAGAGGCGGCGCTGCTGGGCTCCCGCGCCTTCGTCGCGAGCAGCCCGGCGATGCAGGAGGTCGGCGCGGTGGTGAACCTGGAAGCCCGCGGCTCCTCGGGGCCGAGCCTGATGTTCGAGACCAGCGGTCCCGACGCGTGGACGGTCTCCCGCTTCGCCTCCGGCGTGCCCCGGCCGTTCGCCACCTCGCTCTCCTCCACCATCTACCGCTACATGGCGAACGACACCGACCTGACGGTGTTCAAGGGCCGGCGCGTGCCGGGGCTGAACTTCGCTTTCATCGGTGAGCCGAGCCACTACCACACGGCGGCCGACAGCTTCGCCAACGCCTCGGCCGACAGCCTCCAGCATCACGGCGACAACGCCCTGGCGGCCGTGCGCGCGCTGGCGGACGGCGATCTCGCGCGGGTGCCCAGGGGCCAGGCGGTGTATTTCGACGTCTTCCACCTCGCGGTGGTGCGTTGGCGGGCGGGTGTCTCGCTGCTGCTCGGTATCCTGGCGCTCGGCCTCACCCTCGCGGCGGCGGTGATGGCGCGCCGGCGTGGCCTGCTGACCTGGGATTCCGTCGTCCTCGGGATGCTCGCGACACCCGCGGCGCTCTTCCTCAACCTGGTCGCGAGCTTCGGGCTGCAGGCGCTGCTCGCCCGCGCTTTTCCCTTGCCGTGGGTGGCCCGGCCGTTGCCGGCCATGGCGGCCTTCTGGCTGATCTCGCTGGCGATGACGCTGTGGACGGCCGTCCTGCTGACGCGCCGCAACGGGTTCCTCGGCGTCTGGGCCGGCCTGTGGATCTTCTGGGCGCTGCTGGGATTGCTCCTCGGACTTGTTCTGCCGGGGGTCAGTTATCTCTTCCTGGTGCCGGCGCTGGTGGCCGGCGTCGCGGGTCTGGCGGCAATCGGACGTCCGCTGAGCGCGATCCTTCCCTCCCTGGTGGCCGCCCTGCTCTGGTTCCCTGTCCTCATCTTGCTGTACGGCAGTCTGGGATTGACGGGCCTGCTGGCCACGGCCCTGCTGCTGGTCATCATCTACGCGACGCTGACTCCGCTGGTGGCCGTCGCCGGGCCCTTCGGACGCCGCTGGCTGCCTCTCGCGGCGACCGCGGCGGCGTTGGTCTTCGCGGTGGTGGCCATGCTCACGCCGCCGTTCTCGCCGCAGTCTCCGCGGACCCTGACCGTGCAGCTCCACGAGGACGCGGATTCCGGCACCACCCGTTGGCTGGCGCGCGGGCCGCGGCCCTTGCCGGCGGCGTTTGTCAAGGCCGGGGGCTTCTCGCCGAAGCCCGAGGTGCCCTTCCCCTGGTTGCCGCCCACGGCGCGGGTGCTCGTGGCGCCGGCCGCCAAGCTGAACGCCGCCGGCCCCGAGCTGACCGTGGTGGAAAATTCGGTGACGGGAGGCAAGCGGCGCCTGCGTCTCAGGCTGACCTCGCCGCGGGGCGCGCCGGTCGGAATGATCTACGTCCCGGTCGCAGCCAAGCTGGAGTCGATCGCGATCGACGGCAAGTCAATCCCGGAGGGAAAGGGGATGCCGGGAGACTGGCGGTCCTACACAAACCTCACGCTCCCCCCCCAGGGCAGCCAGGTGGACGTGGTGCTCGGTTCCACGCAGCCGATGGACTGGTACGTGCTCGACCGCTCGTACGGCCTGCCGCCCTCCGGAGCGGCGCTGCTGGCGGCGCGGCCGAAGGACGCGGTGCCGTTCCAGGACGGGGACGTGACGGTGGTGACCCGCAAGGTGAGGATCTAGCGCGCGAGGATGCCGACCTACCGCCTCACGTTGGAGTACGAAGGCACCCGCTACCACGGCTGGCAGGAACAGAAGAACGCGCGCTCGGTGGCGGGAGAGCTGCGCCGGGCCGTGGAGGAGGCCGGCGCGGCGGTGCGCGAGCTGGGCGGCTCGGGGAGGACCGACGCGGGAGTCCACGCCCTGGCCCAGGCCGCCCATCTGCGTCTGGCGGGCCGGATCGATCCCGAGCCCTTCCGGCGCGAGGTCAACGATCGTCTGCCGGCGGACATCCACGTCCTCGCCTTGACGCCTGCGCCGGACCGGTTCCATTCACGGCACGACGCGGTCTCGCGGTCATACCTGTACCAGATCTCGAGGCGGCGCAC
>DATBGJ010000068.1:0-4275 GCA_036558045.1 Thermoanaerobaculia bacterium | reverse complement strand
GGCCCGCACGTTGTCCTCGAGCTCGGGGAGACCCTGCAGCCGCTGGTGCGGACCCTGGCCGATCAGGCTCTGCACGATCCCCCAGCCGAGGGCCCGGTAGCTCTCGAACTGCGACTCGCTGAACCACTGGTCCGCCGTGCTCTCGTGCGGGAAGTCCTTCGAGGTCTTGGAGTAGTTGTAGACGTCGTACGGTTCGTCGCGCCCTTCGTAGATCGCCGGCTTGATGTAGATCAGCGTCCCGGGCTGGGCCTGCGGACCGTCCACGGCGGCGTAGCGGATGGTGCCGACGGCGCAGTAGCGGGAGTCGGTCTCGGGCTTCCCCGCCGGCTTGGGATAGATGTCGATGCGGTTCGTGAACTCGATGGGAATGCCGAGGTCGATGCGGATCTTGCGGATGGCGTTGCCCAGGTCCTCGAAGGTGCAGGTCGGGTCGCCGCCGGCGTCGCCGACGACGATGTAGCGGCAGCGCCGGCGCACCATCTCGTAGATGCCGAGGTTCTCGAAGTGGCCGCCGTCCGAGAGGTTGACGTAGGGGTGCTCGGAATCGGTCATGCCGAGCGCTTCGGAGAGCAGGACGAGGCCGGAGCTGCGCGGCCCGCTGCGCGTGTAGGTGCTCACGCCGAGCGGTCCGGGATTGCCCAGCCAGACGCCGAGCCGCGCGTTGAACAGCGTCATGATGAAGGCCACGATCGGCGAAGAGTGGTATCCCATGTTCGGGCTCGCAGCGGCGCCGGAGATCGCCACCGCCGTTCCCAGGCTGATACCGTCCGCGCCGCCGTAGATCTGGGATCGGCGATAGCCGAGACGGGAGGCGCCGCAGTGCAGCGGCGTCGCCGTGAAGCACTCCGCCTTGCGCTGCTGCCAGGCGAGGTCCTGCCCCGCCACCAGGTTGAGCGCCGTGCTGATCACCGGGAACGGCCGGTTGTCCCGCAGCTCGTGCAGCCGCAGGTTGTCCTCCGGATCGAAGCCGGTGAAGAGGTTCGGCCGCCGGCGCGGATTGCTCGCTCCGAGGTAGGCGCGCACCAGCCGGTTGCGGTACATGGCCTGCAGCGAGAAGCGGTTGACGTTGACGAAGCGGCCCATGAAGAGCCCGACCAGTCCCAGCACCAGGCTGGCCCCCAGCACCTGCCAGATCGTACCGGTGAAAGGCGGGATCCATGACTTCGTGTAGTCGGTCTTGACATCGAAGATGGCGCGCAGCAGGTCCTGCGTCAAGGACGAGACCAGCAGCAGGGTGGCCAGGGCGAAGAGCGGCGCCGCCATGGCGAGCACCCAGTCGCGCCAGCCTCCGGAGCCGTCGGACTCCTTGGCGGAGCTCTTGGAGCTCTGGCCGAGGCGGCTGATGATCCAGCCCAGAGCGCCGGTGGCCCCCGCCGTGGTGAGGCGGCTGCCGACCGCGTTCTTCGCCACTCCCAGCAGCGTGGGACCGAAGAAGACGATGGCGGAGACCACCATCCAGAGCACGGCGGCGATGAGGGTGTAGCCCGACCACCGCGCCCACCACTCGCGGTCCGCGTCGCCGAGGTCGGAGGGATAGCCGCGCTCCTCGGCGAAGCTGGAGAAGGCGACGAACAGCGTCTTGTGCAGCATCACCGGCCCGAGGAAGAGGATCGGCGCCAGCACGGGATAGAACGGATAGGGGGAATGCAGGAGCTTCGGGGCCCAATTGGTGACGATGGTCGCGTAGAGGAAGGTGATGACGGTGCCGGAAAGCGCGAGCGAGATCAGGTCGCCCTTGAGGAACGACCGCTCGCGGTGCAGCAGGCGGCTCTGCAGCAAGGCCGCCGCGGCGAACGCCACCATCGGCATCACCAGCGCCCAGGCGGCGCTCCAGCGCAGCGCCACGGGGAAGACGATGCCGCCGTGCGCCTCGAACTCCGCCACTCCCCAGGCCATCAGGACGTTGCCCAGCAGGAGCGGGGCGAGCCCGAGCAGCAGGAAGCGCTGCTCCCAGCTCTTCGTCTCCTTCCCCGGCCGCGGCTTGGCGCTGGCGCGCAGCAGGCTCATGAAGAAGAGGCCCGTCGTGCCGGCGGTCGCCGCGAGCCAGAAGAGCGGTTTCGCTCCCGGCGACCATCCGGCCGGCGCCTTCGCCACCGCCAGCAGAGGCAACACCAGCGCCGCCGCCAGCAGCGGCACCATCACCAGCAGGTTGAGCAGCAGGTTGCGGATGACGATCGACGCCACCGTCCAGGTGTCGCCGGAGAGGGCGCCCAGCCGCGGCGTCAGATAGTTGCTGTACTGGCGGAGGAAGAGCAGCGGCCCGGGCTCGGGCTTCTGTGGATCGGACTGCAGCTCGCCCAGTTGCGGCGCCACGGCCTCCACGCCGCCGCCGCGGTGGAGCCAGCCCGCCAGCCAGCTCGACAGATAGCCGCCGCCCGAGACGCTGGAGACGTAGTCGAACTTGTCGAGCAGACCGGCCGCGGCCAGGCGCTGGAGCAATCCCAGGTTGAAGGTGGCGCTGCGGATGCCGCCGCCCGAGAAGCAGAGCGCCGTCAGCCCGTCGCCCCGTTTCGAGTGGCCGTCGGCGATGGCGATCATCTCCTTGAGCTTGGCCCCGTCCGAGGCGTTCGGATCGTCGAGCACGGCGTTGCCACGGATCTCCTCGCCCCACCCGGGCCGGATCTCCGCATACTCCTCGGCGAGGACCCTCCAGGTCGGCAGGACGCAATTGGCGGACCCGATGAGGCGGACCGAGCAGGTCTCGGGTTCCTCGCCCGCGTACTCCAGGACGAGCGTGAGCGAGGTCTCCTCTTCCTTGCCGTCCTCGCCGCCCTCGCAGGTCACCGGGACCGAGACGTGAATCGCCTCCGCTCGCTGGTCGGAATGCCGCGTCACCTCCGCTTCCCCGGCGGTGAACCGGAAGGCGCCCGCCGGCGGGATGCTCTGTGGACGGACCGTGAGCTTGGAGACGTCCTCGAGGCCGTAGACATGAAGGACGACGTCCTTCGCCGCGGCATTCCCCGCGCCGCGGATCTCGAACACAACGGGATCACACTCGAACTCGACCAGGATCGCGCGCATGGTACGACCTCCTGCAGGCTTTCAAGGAATTATAGCACCGCCGGAGGCGGGCGGGGCGCGCGAGGGAGCAAAGAAAACCCCGGCCGCGGCCGGGGCTCTTCGTCATGCAGCGGGGGTACGGCTCATCGCGTGCGGACGCACGCTCTCGCCGCGTTCGACCATTCGTACTGGTAGGCGTAGCCGCCGGTGCCGATGAAGGGCGCCGGCGACCAGGCGCACTTGTCGTCGGCCTCGTAGCCGATCAGGTCGTACCAGGCGTTGAGCTGCTGGTCCGTCACCGCCTCGCGCGTCTCGTGGCAGACGAAGTGCTCCTGGTTCTGCACCGCCGTCCAGCCGGCGACCTGGCAGCCGCTGCAGCTCGGATAGGGCTCGATCGAGTACTTCACCGCCGTGGCGCCGCTGCCGTAGAAGCCATGGTAGGCGCAGTACGCGACGCTCGGACCGCCGCACGAGGTGTCCGAACCGTCCGAGGAGTACGAGGTGCTCGGGATGAAGACCTCATAGACCGTGTTGTAGTCGACCGTATGGCTCGTCAGGTATTGCTGGACCTTCGATTGCACGAGGGCGTCGGTGACGTTGGTGGGCGGCGCCGAGGTGTCGAACCAGTCCGCCGTGCCCGTCCCGAGGTTGGCGAGCTGGATGAACTGGTTGCCGCTCCCCAGGTTCTGGTAGTACTGCGTGATGGTGTTGTATTCGGGAGTCGTGCCGAACTGGTTGCGGTAGGCAATCAAGGTCTGGGCGTACTGATAGTCGGGCGAGGCGGGGTTGTTGAAGCTCGGCCCCCAGAAGATGAGCACCACTTTGGCCACCGGGATCACCCGGCCGCCGCTGTGATACCTCAGTTGGCCCAAGCCGGCTTTGGCGGCGGCGGCGTTGCGGGTCGGGTAGTGAACCGTATGCGGGTTCCGCCGGGCTTTCTCCGGAGCCTGTGCCAGAAGCCCTGCCGCGAACGACGCCAGGGTGAGCGCTACCAACACTCTTTTCATTGAATTTTCCCTCCTTGTGTGTTGTGGTCTCCTTTCTCAATGGTGCGCCGGAAGCGGCGGCGTGAGCCGGCGGCACCCGTCGCGTTCCTCCTGATCCCTTGCGAATCCGCGGCGCATGCACGGCCGTCACGCGCTAGGATCAACGCGATGACGAACGACGTCGCCGGAGCGCTCGCCGGCCGGGTCGCGCTGGTCACCGGAGCCGCCCGGGGCCTCGGCCGCGCCGCCGCCGAGCGGCTGCTGGCGGGCGGCGCCCAGGTCGCGCTCA
>DATBGJ010000067.1:0-4391 GCA_036558045.1 Thermoanaerobaculia bacterium | reverse complement strand
GGCGCGATTTCGAGAGGATGACGGAAGCGGAATTTTGGGAGGTCGGAGCGTCCGGCCGCCGCTACAGCCGGGAGCACGTCCTGGACGAGCTCGAGAAGCGCTACGCGAATCCGGCCGAGGATCGCTGGGAGACGAGGGACTTCCACTGCCAGCAGATCGCGCGTGACAACTACCTCCTCACCTACACCCTGCTACAAGGAGAGTGCGTGACGCGCCGCTCCACGATCTGGCGGCGAACAGCGGAAGGCTGGAAGATCGTCTACCATCAAGGGACGGTCGTCGCGGACCGCTGACCCGGCGAGGGCAAGGAGAAGACAATGCCAAAGGATACTTTCAGGTCTCTGATTGCAGCAGCGGTCATGGTGGGTCTCGCCGCCTGCAGCGGTATGGCGAAAGGACCCGCCGGCAATACCGAGGCGGCGTGCAAGAGCTACCAGCTTCCCAACAACACGGACGTGACTCCTCCTCGATTGATCCAAAGCGGACGGCCGAAGGTCCCTGACTCGGCTCCGCGGCAAGGCTTCGTCTGCGTGCGGGCCACGGTCACCCCATCGGGAACCGTCATCGATCCGGTCGTCGTCAACACGGACAATCAGGAATTCGCTCAGGCTTTCCTGCGGGCGCTGCCGGAGTGGCGCTATGAGCCCGCCACTCGCGGCTCGGCGCGGGTTTCCTTCCACATCACCCTCTTCGCCAGTTTTCGGCCGACCACGTGACGCGGGGCCCTCACGCCGGCAATCCCTTCTCCGCGATTCCCTCCATGACCTCGCTGAAGTGGTCGATCTCCTCCAGGGTCGTGTAGACGCTGGGGGTGACGCGCAGGCCTCGGAACTCGGCGTGGACGATGGGAGTAGCGAGGATGCGCTGCTGCTTCCAGAGGTAGTCCGCGAGCGGGCCGGGCTCGACGCCCACGATCTCGACGTTGGCGATGCCGCAGGACCTGCCCGGCTTCAGGCTCGTATGGAGCCGTACCCGCTCGTGCTTCGCGAGCCGGTTGGCCCAACGCGCCGTCAGATACCGCAGGCGGGCCGTCTTGCGCTGGGCGCCGATGCCCTCGTGGAAGGTGAGCGCCTCGGCGATCGCCAGGTTCTGGGCCGAGGGATGGGTGCCGATCTCCTCGTACTTGCGGATGTCCGCGTCCAGAGTGGTCGGAGCCGCCATCAGCGGCCAGAGGCCGCGGATCTTCTCCCGCTGCACGTAGAGCATCCCCGTGCCGTGCGGCGCGAAGAGCCACTTGTGCAGGCTGGTGGCGAAGTAGTCGCAGCCGAGGTCGGCATGGGTGAAATCGAAGTGGGCGAAGGAGTGAGCGCCGTCGACGATCACCGGGATGCCGCGCTCGCGCCCCAGCTCGACCACCCGCTTCACCGGCAGGATCTGCCCCGTCAGGTTGATGACGTGGCACACCAGGATGAGCTTCGTCTTCGGCGTCAGGTTGCGCCGGTAGAGCTCCACCACCTCGTCGTCGTCCTCGGCCGGCACCGGCAGCGAGAACTGCTTGAGGACGATGCCCTCGCGGCGGCCCCGCTGCTCGAAGGTGGCGATCATGCGCGGGTAGTCCTGGTTGGAGCTGAGCACCTCGTCGCCGCGCTGGAGGTCGAAGCCGAACTGGCAGATCTGCAGGCCCTCGGAGGCGTTGCGCACCAGGGCGATCTCCTCCGCGTCGGCGCCGAACGTGCGGGCCAGCCGCTGGCGCACCGTCTCGCGCTGCGGCTCGAGCACCTGCCAGAGCGCCACCGGAGGCGGCGTCGAGTTCGAGAAGTCGAGGTGCCGCTTCTGCGCCGCCTGCACCACCGCCGGCGACGGGCTCACCCCGCCGTTGTTGAGGTTGATGACGCTACGGTCGAGCGTGAACGCCTGCTGGACGTCGAACCAGAACGACTCGTCGCCGGCCGCCTCCTCCACCGAGCCGGCGTAGGAGGCCATCCTGGCGAGGGCCTGCCGGACGCCCACCGGATCGAGCAAGGCCGCGGCCACTCCCAGCGCGGTGGGTTTTCCTACGGCTCCGAGGAATTCGCGGCGGTTCATAGGCGAGGCCCTCCTTGGAATGCTGCAGGATTCTACGCCGGTCAAGGACGACAACGACAGCAAGGACTACAAGGACAGGTACGAAATTGTCCTTGTGGTCCTTGCTGTCCCTTGGGTCCTTTCTCTCCCCTCACCGCCTGAGGGGGGCTTTACAAGACCGCCTCCTTCCCGTATCCTCCTCCCCTCACATGATGAGGGAATGAACCGATATGCCGAAGACTGCTCTCGACCTGATGCAAGGGACCGTCGCGGTCCTCATCCTGAAGACGCTCTCGTGGGGCGCGATGCATGGCTACGACATCTCGCGCTCGATCCGCCGGCGGAGCGACGGCGCTCTCGGGCTGGAGGACGCGGCCCTCTACCAGGCTCTCCACCGCCTGGAGAGCAAGGGCTGGATCGAGGCCGAGTGGGGCCTCTCCGAGAACAACCGCCGGGCCAAGTTCTACGGCCTGACGAAGGAAGGGCGCAAGGCTCTCCAGGCGGAGGTCTCCACCTGGCGGAGCTACGTCGAAGCGGTTTCCAAGGTGCTGGAGACGGCCTGACGGCGATGCCCGGCCGGCGCCTCTTCCGCTTCCCCTGGCGGACTTCGGCCCAGGTGGCCGCCGACGTCGACGAGGAGCTGCGCTTCCACCTCGAGATGGTGGAGCGGGAGCTCGTCGAGGAAGGCTGGCCGGAGGAAGGGGCGCGGCTGGAGGCGGCGCGGCGGTTCGGTGACCTGGAGGCGACGCGCAAGGTGTGTCGCCGGTTGGATCTCAGCAAGGAGAAGCAGATGAAGTGGATCAAGGCGCTCGAGGAGCTCGGGCAGGACCTTCGTTTCGCCCTCAGGCAGCTCGCCAAGAGCCCGGGGTTCACCCTGATCGCGATCCTAACCCTGGCGCTGGGGGTTGGGGCCACGACGGCGATCTTCAGCGTCGTCAACGGCATCCTTCTGCGGCCTCTTCCCTTCCCGGAGCCCGAGCGCCTGGTGCGCGTCTATCCACTCTTCAAGGATGGCAGGCCGGGCTACTTCTCTCTGCTCAACTATCTCGATTGGCGAAAGCAGAGCCGTACGGTCGAGGCGGCTTCGCTCTTCGACACCAGTTCCGTGAACCTCACGGGCGCCGGCGGCGAGCCCGAGCGTCTCAGGGGTGGGATCGTGAGCCCGGAGTTCTTCTCGCTGCTCAAGGCTCCCCTGCGCGCCGGCCGTGGCTTCGCGGCGGGCGAGGACAAGCCCGGCGCCGCCAAGGTGGTGGTGCTCACCGAGGAGCTATGGAAGCGGCGCTTCGGCGGCGATCCCGGGCTGCTTGGCCGGACGGTCGATCTCGACGGTACGCCCTACACCGTCATCGGCATCGCGGGCCGCAACCGCTGGCCCGCCATCGTGGATCTCTGGGTGCCCTTTGAGCTCACCAAGGAGAGGCTCGATCCAGCCAACCGCGGCGCCATCTATCTTGCCGGCGTCGCCCGTCTCGCACCCGGGGTGACCCTCGAGAGAGCCCGCGCGGAGGCCCGGGCGATCGCGGCCCGGCTCGCGGCCCAATACCCGGAGAAGAACACCGGCTACCGGATGGACATGGCCGGCATGCAGACTTTCATGGTCGGCGACGTCCGCACACCGCTGCTGGTGTTGATGGGCGCCGTGCTGTTCGTCCTGCTCATCGCCTGCGTCAACGTGGCCAACCTGCTGCTGGTGCGCGCCTCGGGCCGGGAGAGCGAGCTGGCGGTGCGCACCGCGCTGGGTGCGGGGAGGACGCGTATCGTTCGCCAACTCCTGACGGAGAGCGTGGTGCTGGCTCTCCTGGGCGGCGCCGCCGGCGCGGCGCTCGCGGTGTGGGCGACGCGGGCGCTGGTGGCCTTGGCGCCGGAGAAGACGCCGCGCCTCCACGAGGTGGGGATAGACGCCCCGGTGCTGCTGTTCACGCTCGCCGTCAGCCTCGGCACGGGAATCCTCTTCGGATTGGCGCCGGCGCTACGGGCTTCGCGGCCGGACCTCAGCTCCGTGCTCAAGGAGGGCACCCGGGGCTCCAGGGGCCGGCTCGCCGTGCAGGCCCGCAGCGTGCTGGTGGTGGCGGAGACCGCTCTCGCCGTCGTCCTCCTTGCCGGCGCCGGACTCCTGCTGCGCAGCTTTGGAGAGCTGCTGCACGTCGATCCCGGGTTCGACCCGAAGAACGCGATCAGCTTCAATCTCTCTCCGCCTTCCCCCAAGTACGACGAGGATGCGCAGCTCCGGTCGCTGGCGAACGAGCTCATGGAGCGGCTCCAGAGCGTCCCCGGCGTCGAAGCGGTCGGAGCGTCCGCGTTCGGCCAGCCGCTCGGCAGCGAAGGCTTCTGGCTCTCCTTCGACGTGGAAGGACGGCCCGAAGCTCGGCCCGGAGAGGAGCCTGCGA
>DATBGJ010000066.1:0-8272 GCA_036558045.1 Thermoanaerobaculia bacterium | reverse complement strand
AGCCCCGAAGGGGCGTCATCTGAATTGCCTGGGGCGCCAGCCCCAGGACCGAGGACGCTACCTTTTCTCCGCAGCCCTGAAGGGGCGACATGCAGCGCGCCGGCACCCAATATGCCGCCCCCTCGGGGCTAGGGAATTCTTTTCGCTCCCTTACCTGGGGCTGGCGCCCCAGGCTATTCAAATGACGCCCCTTCGGGGCTGAAGACGCGAGGCTCACCGCTGCAGCCTCCGCTTCCGCTGCTCGAAGAAGGCGAGCAGGGTGTTGATGTAAGGGCGGTCCGTGCGCAGCTCCAGGCGGTCCACGCCGAGGCGGCGGATGAGGCGCGCCAGCTCTTCGCGCTCCTGGCGCCGCTGCTCGGCGAAGCGGCGGGCCAGGCGCTTGCCGTTGACGAGGGCCGTCTCGCCGGTCTCGGCGTCGCGCAGCACCACGGGGCCCACGGCGGGGATCTCCTGGTCGCGAGGATCGGCGATCTCGACGACGATGAGGTCGTGGCGGGCGGCGGCCGCCTTGAGGGCGCGGGTGCACGGCGAGCCGAGGAAGTCCGAGATGAGGAAGAGGACCGACCGCCGCTTCAGCGTCGCCAGCACGGCGTCGAGGCCGCTCTCCAGGTCGGTGCCGCCCTGGGCGGGCCGGTCGAGGATCTCGCGCACCAGGCGCAGCACGTGCGTGCGCCGGCGCCGCGGCTCGAGGAACAGCTCCAGGCGGTCGCTGATCAGCGCGGCGCCGACGCGGTCCTGGTTGCGCAGCGCCGCGAAGGAGAGGAGCGCGGCGATCTCCGCCGCCAGCTCGCGCTTGAGGATGGCGCGCGAGCCGAAGGAGAGGCTGCCGGAGACGTCCACCACCAGGAAGACGGTGAGGTCCCGCTCCTCGACGTACTTCTTGACGAACGGCGCGCCCATGCGGGCGGTGACGTTCCAGTCGATCGTGCGCACGTCGTCGCCCGGCTGGTAGGGGCGCACCTCGGCGAACTCCATGCCGAGCCCCTTGAACACCGAGTGATAGTCGCCGGCGACGCCCTGGTCCACCAGCCGGTTGGTGGCGATCTCGATGCGCCGCACCTTGCGCATGAGGTCGGCCGGCAGCGCGGCGTTGCGGCGGCGCTCCACCACGGACGCCACGGCCGCGGAGGCCGTCGTCCGCTCCGGGCGGGATGCGCGTCGGCGGGCGAGGAGACCGAACATCTCGTCAAGACCTCGCGCTTACGTCTAGGGCACCGGGATGCGGTCGAGCAGCCGCGCGATCAGCGCGTCGGTGGAAATCTCCTCGGCCTCCGCCTCGTAGGTGGGGATGATGCGGTGGCGGAGCACGTCCGGCGCCAGCTCCTTGACGTCCTCGGGGATCACGTAGCCGCGGCCGCGCACCAGGGCGAGCGCCTTGGCGGCGCGGGCGAGGAAGAGGGTGGCGCGCGGCGAGGCGCCGAACGAGATCAGGTCGGCGAGATCGGAGAGGCCTGCGGAGCGCGGCTCGCGGCTGGCGAAGACGAGGTCGAGGATGTAGCCGCGCAGCTTGTTGTCGAGGTAGACGGCGTCCGCCACCTCGCGCAGGCCGAGCAGGCGGTCGCGCTCCAGCACCGGGCTCGCCTTGAGCTCCCGCGCCACCAGCATGCGGTCCAGGATCTCGCTCTCCTCGGCCCGCGAGGGATAGGTGACCTTGAGCTTCATCATGAAGCGGTCCACCTGCGCCTCGGCCAGCGGATACGTGCCCTCCTGCTCGATGGGGTTCTGGGTGGCGAGCACCATGAAGGGCTCGGGCAGATGGTGGCTGCGGTCGCCCAGCGTCACCTGCCGCTCCTCCATCGCCTCGAGCAGCGCCGACTGCACCTTGGCGGGAGCGCGGTTGATCTCGTCGGCGAGCAGCAGATGGGTGAACACCGGACCCCGGCGAGCGAGGAAGTCGCCGCTCCGCTGGTCGTAGATCAGCGTGCCCACGAGGTCGGCCGGCAGCAGGTCGGGGGTGAACTGAATGCGCTGAAAGTCGATCGCCAGCGTCTGCGCCAGCGTCTTGACGGCGAGGGTCTTGGCGAGCCCGGGCACCCCTTCGATCAGCACGTGGCCGCGGGCGAGAAGGCCGACCAGCAGGCGGTCGAGCAGGTAATTCTGCCCGACGATCACCCGGCGCAGCTCGGCCTCGATCCGCTTCAGGGTGAGGGCTTCGCGTTCCAGATCACGATTGAGGGTCGGGGCTTCCAATTCCATAGTCACTCCGGGGGCAGAGTGCAAGGGGGGTGCCACGGCGTTTCCCTCGACGGCACCGCTATTTACGCCGCCCCCGCCTGCCCGCTGAGGGCTGTCCGAGCCCGCAGAGAAGCCAAATTGGCACGCCCATCGTCTGATACGGTCCGCCCCGTGCGCAAGCCCCCCCTCAAAAAGGCTCTGGGCCAGCACCACCTCGTAGACGGAGCGCTCCTCCGCCCGCTGATCGAGTTCCTCGGTCCCCGGGGAAAGAGGGTGATGGAGATCGGCCCGGGCGGCGGGATTTTGACCGCCGAGCTGCTCGCCGCCGGCGCCGCCAGGGTGCTGGCCTGGGAGCTCGACCCTGCCTGGGCCGCCGAGCTGCGCCGGCGCCTCCCGGACCCGCGGCTGAGCCTGGCGATCGGCGATGCCCTGGAGATCGCCTGGAACCGCCTCCCCGCGCCGTCTCTGGTGGCGGGAAACCTGCCCTACAACGTCGCGACGGCCATCATCGAGGATCTCCTCCCGCATCACGCCCGGATTCCTCGCGCCGCGTTCCTCGTGCAAAAGGAAGTGGCGGACCGCATCGCCGCCGCGCCGGGATCGGACGCCTACGGCTCCTTCAGCGTCATCGTCGCCGCCTACGCGCGAGCGCGGATCCTCGGCCGCGTCAAACCGGGCAGTTTCCGTCCGCCCCCCAAGGTAGACAGCGCCTTTGTCGGCTTGGAGCTGCGGCCTCCGCCACTGCCGGAGAAGGCGATGCCGGACTTCATCGCCTTCGTCCGCCTTGCGTTCGCGCAACGAAGGAAGACGCTGCGGAATGCACTGGCAGCGGGATGGGGGAGGGAGCGAGCGGAGGTGGTGCTGGCTGGGGCTGGGATTCCCGAGCGGGCGCGGGCGGAGGAGCTAGGGCTTGGAGATTTTCTGAGGATTTACCAAGACGGGCAAGGACGTTGGGCAGCTCGCGTCAGTGCTAAGATCCACATTGCATGAGCCTTGCGGACCTCCGCGCCTACAAGAAGGTCGGCGACCGCCGCTTCCGGGAGGTCCACGGCCTCTATTACGAGGACGTGGTGGTGGGAGAGATCGTCGAGCACCGGCCCGGGCGCACGGTCACCGAGGCCGACAACCTCTGGCAATCCCTGCTGGCGCTCAATCCCAATCCGCTGCACATCGACGCCGCCTACGCCGCGACGACGGAGTGGGGCCGGCTGCTGGTGTCGAGCCTGGTCACGCTCTCCATCGTCACCGGCATGAGCGTGAATTCGACGAGCTTCCACACGATCGCCAACCTCGGCTGGGACGAGATCCGCCTCCTCGCGCCGGTGTTCGCGGGCGACACCCTCTACGCCGAGAGCGAGTTCCTGGAGAAGCGCCTCTCGCGCTCGCGTCCCGGCCAGGGCCTGGTGACCTGCGCCACGCGCGGCTTCAAGGCGGACGGCACCCTCTTCCTCACCTGCAAGCGCACCTTCCTGCTGCCGACTCGCGAGGGGGCGGAGGGGAAGCCCTCTTATTGACCCCATCGGGGCGGCGTTCTACGATGCCGGTCTTTGCACCGTAATGCAGAGCGGCGCGCCGGGTGAAATGGAACGCCGGCGCGCGACAACTCCTGGGTAAATGGAGGAGCGCCCGGCATGATCTGTCCCAAGTGTGGCTTCGAGCAGCCCGAAGGCGCGGAGTGCCTGCGCTGCGGCATCGTCTTCAGCCGCTACAAGGGACCCGTGCTGAGCGAGGCCATGCCTCCTCCTCCTCCTCCCATGCCGGTGAGCCCGGTCTACGCTGCGGCGCAGCCGGCGATGGCCGCCGCGGCCGACGGCACGCTCTACGGCGGCACGATGTACGACGGGCCGCCTCCCGGCGTCGCGGTGCCGATCCCGACCTTGGGGCAGGCTCCTTACCGCGGGACCTTCGACGTGAGCAAGCTCCTCGGCGAGACGTTCACCATCTACTTCCGCAACATCCTGCCGTTTCTGCTCCTGACCTGCGTGGCCCTCTCTCCCGTCGTCGTCGGCTTCGTCATGCTGGCCAACGGCGCCGTGGCCGAGATGAAGCCGGAGATGCTCGTCGGGTGGCTGGCCCTGATCGTCCTCGGCGTCATTTTCGGGCAGCAGCTCGCGACCGCCAGCATCACCTACGGCGTCTTCCAGCAGATGCGCGGCCGCGCGGTTTCCATCGTCGACTGCCTGGGCCGGGGATTGTCTTCGCTGCTGCCGGTGCTGGCCCTGGTGTTCGTTCAGGGTCTGGGAATCCTCTTGGGCTTCGTCGCCTGCATCGTCCCCGGCATCCTGCTCGCGCTGCGCTGGGCGGTCAGCGTGCCGGTGGCGGTGGAGGAGCGGCCCGGGCTCTTCGAGGCGATGAGCCGCAGCACGTTCCTGACCGAAGGCAACCGGGGAGCGATCTTCGGCGTCCTCTTCGTCGTCAATCTCGCCAGCCAGGGCGTGATGCGCGTGTTCGGCCTCGGGCTCAACGAGCGTCCCGTCGCTCTGCTGATCCTCGCGGCGGTTTCCATCGTCCTCAACGTGGGCTTATCGGCCACGGCGACGGCCGTCATGTACTACCGCCTGCGCAGCCTCAAAGAATCGATCGACGTTGACCAGATCGCATCGGTCTTCGCCTGAGCGCCGCCTCCTGCCGGTGCTCCTGCTCGCCGGCGCCGCCCTGCTGAGCGGCGGTCCGGCCGGAGCGCGGCCGGAAGCGGCCGAGATCCAGGCGAAGGCGCGGGCGGTGCTCGCCGATGCGCGCTATCAACGCGAGCTGCCGCCCCATGCGCCGCCCCAGGACCTCGAGGACGCTCGCGGCCGGAGCTCGCGCTTTCGGGGGTCGTCCTCCGGATATTCCGCAACGCTCCCGGTGCTCGGCGCCGGAGCCTTCCTCGCTCAGATCGTCTTCATCGTCCTTGGCGTCGTTGTGGTCCTCTTGGTCCTTGGTTGGCTGCTGCGGGAGCTGACCCTTCGCGGCAGACGGACACGGACGGACACGGACGGTGCGGAAGAGCCCGAGGAAGCGGCGGCCGCCGAAAAGGAGCCGGCCTTCGAGGACGCCGCGCGCCTGGCCGCGGAAGGCCGCTATGCGGAGGCGATCCACGCCCTGCTGTTGGCGGCGATCCGCCATTTCGCGGAGCGCTCGCGGGTGGCCGTGCAGCCGTCGCGCACCAGCCGCGAGCTCGTCGGCCTCCTCCCCTTGGGGCCCGAGCTCCGGGCAGCGTTCACGGAGCTGGTGCGGGCCGTCGAGGTGTCGCTGTTCGGCGGCGTGGCGGTGGGCCGCGAGGAGTACGAGCGGAGCCTCGCGCGCTTCCGCGCCCTGACCCGGAGGCCGGCGTGACGGATCTGCCGCCGGTGGCGCTGGAGGAGATCGCGGAGGAGATCGAGGGCGGATTCTCGCGCCGCGCCGTGGCGTGGATCGTCGGCACGGTGGCGGCCTCCTTCGTCGCCTCCATCCTGCTCGGCGTCTACGGCAAGGACCTGGAGCGGCGGCCGAACGCCAGGGCCAACACCTTCAGCTACAGCGCTCTCGGGCACCGCGCGCTGGCCGAGCTGCTGCGGTCCCTCGGTCTCGAGGTGATCTCTCGCCGCGTTCCCGGGGGAGGCGTGGGCCCGCGCCGGCCGCTGATCCTGGCCGAGCCGGACCGCGTCGGCATGAGCGGCGACTTGCGGGCGCTGCGCGACGAGGCGAAGACGAGCGGCGCGCCTCTCGTGCTGGTGTTGCCGAAATGGCGCGGCGCCGGCCGCAAGGACAAGCCGGAGTGGGTCGGCGAGGTGGCCGGCGAATTCGAGAACGAGATCCGCTTCCGCCTGCAGGCCTTCGGTGCCGAGACCGGGCTCTTCAAGCTGGTCGTCAAGCGTTTCGCCGGCAAGACGGCGGACTGCACCGCCGTATGGCTTCCCGGGGAAGCGCCCGTTCCCGTCGGCGTGGACGTCCGGACGGCCCAGCTCTTCCTCCAGCCGCTGGAGGGTTTCGAGCCGGTGGTGGCGTGCGCCGGCGGCGTGCTGGCGGCGCGGCGGCCGGCGGCGGCGGAGAGCCCGCAGCTCCTCGTCATCGCGGATCCGGATCTGCTCAACAATCACGGCCTCGGCCGCGGGGAGAACGCCGCCGTCGTCTACCATCTCCTCACCCGCGGCCTGGGAGCGGAAGGCGCGGTCTTCGACGAGACGATCCACGGCTTCAACAAGGTCCCGGGGCTCCTCAACGAGGCCCTGAGCTTCCCGATGGCGCTGGCGGTGGTGCAGTCCCTTCTCCTCCTCGGCGTCGTCCTCTGGTCGGGGATGGGACGCTTCGGCAAGCCGCTGCCGGCGCCCGCGGGCCTCGCCGCCGGCAAGGAGATCCTGATCGACAACACGGCGAAGCTGCTGGCCGGAGGCGGCTACGCCGCGGACAGCCTCGACCGCTTTTTCCGGCAGACGACGCGGGCGGTGGCGGCGCATTACTTCTTTCCCGCCGACCTGCCGGAGGGCGAACGGCTGGCGCGGCTGCAGCGGCTCACCGACGCCCGCGGTTCCGGATTGAATCTCGCCGAGCTGCGGCGGGACATCCACCGGCTGCCCGACGGCGGGCGCGGCAACGAGCCGGCGGCGAAGATGGCGCGGCGGCTTCATCAATGGCGCGTGGAGATGACGCATGGCAATCGAGAAAGTCCGTGAGCTGGGCCAGGCCCTCCGGGAGCGGATCGGCCGCATCATCATCGGCCAGGAGGAGGCGATCCATCTCCTCACCGTGGCGCTGATCTCCGAGGGGCACATCCTCTTCGAGGGTCCGCCGGGGACCGGCAAGACGCTGCTGGCGCGCTGCTTCGCCGCCTGCATGAAGCTGGATTTCAAGCGCGTCCAGTTCACGCCGGACCTGATGCCGGGAGACCTCATCGGCACCAACCTGTTCAACTTCCAGAGCAACACCTTCACCCTCACCAAAGGGCCGGTGTTCACCGAGTTCCTGCTCGCCGACGAGATCAACCGCACGCCGCCGAAGACCCAGGCGGCGCTGCTGGAGGCGATGCAGGAACGGACGATCACCATCGACGGCAAGTCGCACCCGCTCTCCGCCGGCTTCATGGTGGTGGCGACGCAGAACCCGATCGAGCAGGAGGGCACCTATCCGCTCCCCGAGGCGCAGCTCGACCGCTTCCTCTTCAAGGCATTGATCGGATATCCCGGCCGCGACGAGGAGCTGACGATGGTGAAGACCCACGGCCACCAGACGGCGATGCCGAAGCTGGACACGCTGGGCCTTGCGCCGCTCTGCGATCTCCGTTTCATCCAGTGGGTGCGCCAGGTGGTGGCGGGCATCCGCCTGGCGGACGAGACGGTGGCCTACATCGTCGACCTGATCCGCGCCACGCGCGGCCATCCGGCGCTGCAGTATGGCGCCAGCCCGCGCGCCGCCAACATGCTGGCCGCCTCCGCGCGCGCCGCCGCCGTGCTGGAAGGGCGGGAGTTCGTGATCCCGGACGACATCAAGGGCCTCTTCAAGCCGCTGCTGCGCCATCGCGTCGTGCTCTCGCCCAGCGCCGAGGTCGACGGCCTGAGCGCCGACCAGGCGCTGGAGCAGATCCTGGCGCAGGTGCCGGCGCCGCGATGAGGAAAGAGTGAGGCCCACCCGCCGCGCCATCTTCGCCGCCGTGCTCGGCCTCGTCGTGGCCCTGCTGCCGACGGCGGTCAATTCACGGCTGTGGCCGCTGTGGCCGGCATACCTGGGATTGCTGGCGCTGGCGCTCGGCGGCGACGCGGTGCTGATGCCGCGCCGGCGCGGCGTCTCCTGCGCGGTCGAGTTGCCGGGCACGCTCTACATCGGCGAAGAGGAGGAGGCCGCGCTCACCGTGCGCATGCCTTCGCCGCGGCCCGTGCCATTCGTGGTGGCGCTCGATCTCTCGGACCGCCTGGTGCCGCAGCCGCACCTGCGCGGCCGCGCCTCGGCGGCGGGCTCGGTGCTGCGCTTCCGCCTGGTGCCCACGCGGCGCGGGCGGATCGTCGTCGAGCGGGCGTGGGTCCGCTACGCCGGCCCTCTGGGGTTGATGGCCGCCGTGGCGCGGGTCGAGCTGAAACAACAGGCGCCGGTGGTGCCGAACATCCGGCCGGTGAAGACGGCGGCGCTGCGCTATCTGACCCAG
>DATBGJ010000065.1:0-1570 GCA_036558045.1 Thermoanaerobaculia bacterium | reverse complement strand
GATCGCCGGGGTGGACGCCGTGGCGCTGATCCGCGAGCGCGAGGACGGTTCCCACAAGGTCTCGCTGCGCAGCCGCGGCGAGGTGGACGTGGAGAAGATCGCCCGCCATTACGGGGGCGGCGGCCACCGCAACGCCGCCGGCTTCACCCTGGAGGGCGACGGCGAGGAGATCCGCGCCCAGGTGGCGGCGGCGCTGGGAGCGGCGCTCGGCTGAGGGCGGGCCGGTCGGGGATCAAGATGAAGGACGGCCTGCTGTTGATCGACAAGGCTCCGGGCTTCACCTCGCATGACGCCGTGCAGCGGGTGCGCCGGGCCCTCAAGCAGAAGAAGATCGGCCATTGCGGCACCCTCGATCCGGACGCCACGGGGCTCCTGCTGCTGACCCTGGGCACGGCGACCCGTCTGACGCGGTTCCTCATCCGCGCTCCCAAGGTGTACGAAGGCGTCATCCGCTTCGGCGTCGCGACGGATACCTACGACGCCTCCGGCCGGGTGGTCGCGGAGGCGCCGGCCGGCGCCGTGGCGGCTCTCGGACAGGATGCCGTGGCCGCGGCGATGCACGGGTTCGAGGGCGAGATCCGGCAGCAGCCGCCCCCCTACTCCGCCAAGAAGGTCCAGGGCGTCAAGTTCTACGAGCTGGCCCGCCGCGGCGAGGAGGTCCCGGAGGAGCCCAAGGAGGTCACCGTCTACGAATTCTCCGCCCTCGGCGAGATCGAGGGAGACCGGCTGCGCTTCCGGCTCTCCTGCTCGTCAGGGACCTATGCCCGCGGCCTCGCCCACGATCTGGGAGCCGCGCTGGGCGTGGGCGCGCATCTCGCCGAGCTGCGGCGGACGCGCATCGGCACCTTCCGTGTGGACGACGCCCTGCCGATCTCGGCGCTGGAAGAGCGCGTCCAGGCGGGCGAGGCGGCGGGACCGGCCTGGATCCCCTTCGACCAGATCCCGCTCCCCTTCGGCGAGGTCACGGCCGATCCCCAGCAGGAGCACCGCATCAGCCACGGCCAGACCGTGCTGGTGCGGGAGCTGGCGGGCGAGGAAGGGGACTGGGTCAAGCTGGTCAACCGCCGGCGGGAGCTCATCGCCGTCGGCACCGTCGTCGAGCGGATCGGCAGCGCCGGGGTGGGCGTCGTCCAGCCCCGGGTGGTGTTCCGGTAAGGTTCCCGGGCCGCTTGTGCTATAATGCACAACCGGAAAGAAAGGTAAGGAGGAGTTTGCTTTGGCGCAAACCAGTAACGTGAAAGAGAAGATCATCAACGACTACCGGACGCACGAGAAGGACACCGGATCTCCGGAGGTGCAGGTCGCACTCCTGACGTCTCGCATCACCGAGCTGACGGAGCACTTCAAGACCCACACCAAGGATCATCACAGCCGCCGCGGCCTCTTGAAGCTGGTGGGCCGCCGCCGCCGCCTGCTCGATTATCTCAAGGGGAAGGACCTCGAGCGTTACCGCACGACCATCGAGCGCCTCGGGCTCCGCAAGTAACTCCCCCACCGACTGAATCGGCAGGCAGCCGTCCCGAGGCCCCTCTTCGCCGGGCCTCGGGACCCGCAGATCCCTCGGACCCCT
>DATBGJ010000064.1:0-2910 GCA_036558045.1 Thermoanaerobaculia bacterium | reverse complement strand
CGCCAGGGCTTCTGGAAGATCCTCAAGGCGTACGGCCTCAAGGCCGGCATCCGCGCGCCGCTCTCGCCGCACGTGCTGCGGCACAGCTTCGCCACCCACCTCCTCGAGCACGGCGCCGACCTGCGGGCGGTGCAGACCATGCTCGGCCATGCGGACATCTCCACCACGCAGATCTACACCCACATTCACCAGCAGCGCCTGAAGAGCCTGTACGACCGGTTCCATCCCCGGTCGTAGGCTGAGGTTGGGACGCCGCTGTCCGGGCCGGCCCAGGCCTTGCGGAAATCTTTCTACGCGGATTTACACTCATGTTCATCGGCGACTGGATCTACCTGAGGAGCGCGCGATGTCCGAAGTCCCCGAGGGCGGCCTTGAAGAGAGACCCAGCGAGGAGAAGAGCACGGAGGCCTTCTTCCTCGGCAGTGTTCCTCCACTCCAGAGGCTGACCCTCCGCGCCGAGCTCCTGGAGCGCGGCGCGGCGGTGGGCCGCTACGTGATCCTCGACCGTATCGGCACCGGCGGCATGGGGGTGGTCTATTCCGCCTACGATCCCGAGCTCGACCGCAAGGTGGCGCTGAAGCTCCTGCGCCCGGACCGCGACTCCTCCGCGGGCGATGCCGCGCGCCTTCGCCTCCTGCGCGAGGCCCAGGCCATCGCCCGGCTCTCGCATCCCAACGTCGTCGCCGTCTACGACGCCGGCTCCTTCGGCGACCAGGTCTTCATCGCCATGGAGTTCGTCGAGGGATGGACCCTGCGGCAATGGCTGGCCGAGAAGGAGCCGTCCTGGCGAGAGATCCTCGACCGCTTCGGGCTCGCCGGCCGGGGCCTCGCCGCGGCTCATGCCGCCGGCCTCGTGCACCGCGACTTCAAGCCGGAAAACGTGCTGCTGGGCAAGGACGGCCGGGTGCGGGTGGTGGACTTCGGGCTGGCGCGTCCGGCGGGGAAGCCGGAATCCATGACCGAGGAGGCCTTGCCGTCCGGCTCCGGCAGCATCCTGGCGAGCCCGCTCACCGAATTCGGCGTGGTGATCGGAACGCCGGCCTACATGGCGCCGGAGCAGCTCCGCGGCGAGACCGCCGGTGCGCGCACCGACCAGTTCAGCTTCTGCGTCTCGCTCTACGAGGCGTTCTATGGAGAACGGCCGTTCCCGGGGGCCGAGACGCGGGAGATCCTGGCTGCCGTGAAGAGCGGAATGATCAAGGAGCCGCCCGCGGGCAGCCGCGTACCGGCGAGGCTGCGCACGGTGCTGCTGCGGGGACTGCGAAGCGATCCTGATCAGCGTCATCCCGCGATGGAAGATCTGCTCCACGACCTGGAGCGCGATCCGGCGGCCGTGCGCCGGCGGTGGCTCGCCGCGGCGGCGGTCGTGCTCGTCGCGGGTGCTCTCTTTTCGAGCCTGGGGTATTTCCAGGCGCGGCGGGCCCGGCTCTGCAGCGGCGCGGAGGAGAAGATGGCGGCGGTCTGGGACCGGCGGAAGCCGGCGATCCGCGCGGCGTTCCTCGCCACGGGCGTGCCCTTCGCGCCGGAAGCCTGGAGGCGCGCCGAAACGGCCCTGGACTCCTACGCCCGGAGCTGGATGGAGATGCGGCGCGACGCCTGCGAAGCCACGCGCCTGCGCGGGGAGCAATCCGAGGGCCTGCTCGACCGCAGGATGTACTGCCTGGACCAGCGGCTGGGCGAGGTACGGGCGCTGACGGATCTCTTCTCCCACGCCGACGCCGGAGTCGTGGAAGCGGTCGACGGCGCGGTGTCCGGTCTGGGGAAGATCGAGGTCTGCTCGGATACCGAGATGTTGACGGCTCGCGTGCCGCCGCCGCGGAATCCGGCGCTGCGTTCCCGGGTCGAGGCGGCGCGGTCCCGGCTGGCGTCCGCCAAGGCGCTCTCCGATGCCGGCAAACACGCGGAAGCCCTGGCCGGCGCCCAGGAAGCTGCCGCGGCGGCCCGGCAGGCAGGATACCGCCCGCTGCAGGCCGAGGCGCTCTATCTGCTCGGGGACCTTCAGGACAAGCTGGCGGACAGCCGGCGAGCCGAGGGGACCATCTTCGATGCCCTTCTCACGGCCCAGGAGGGGGGAGACTTCCTGTTGGCCGGCGAGGCCGCCGCCGAGCTGGCGTGGATCGTGGGATTCCAGGAGTCCCGGGCGGAGGAGGGGAGGCGGTGGTCCCGCATCGCCGAAGCCACCGTCCAGGGTGCGCGGGGAGGATCCGCCGCCCGCGGTCTCGTCTTGAAGCAGCTCGCCGTCATCTTCTATCAGGAGGGACGCTATGCCGAGGCCGCTCGCGTGGCTCGCCTGGCGCTGCCGCTCACCGAGCGCGCCTATGGCCCGGTCCATCCGCAGGTGGCCAACGTCCTCAGCAATCTGGCCGTCTTCTACGATATGGCCGGCAACAAACGCGAGGCGCTCGCGGCAGGCTTGCGGAGCCTCGAAGTCCGCCGGCGAGCGCTGCCGCCGGGACATCCCGATTTCGCGAAATCGTTCAATACGCTGGGCAACATCTATAGCAACTTGCATCAGCCGGACGTGGCCCTTTCCTACTATCGACGTGCCTACGAGATCTTCCGCAGCCGCTATGGAGATCGGCATCCTTCCACCACGGGAGTGCGCGGCAACATCGGAATTCTGGCCAAGGACCTCGGCCGCTACCAGGAGGCGTTGCGCATCTATGGCGAGGAGCTGCGCGGCGCCGAAAAGGCGTATGGTCCCGAGCATCCGGACGTCGCCCGCGCCCTCGACCATCTAGCCGAGGTGTACTTTCTGCAGGGCCGCTTTGGAGAAGCCCTGGCGACCTTTCGACGAGTCCTGGCGATCTATGAGAAGTCCGTGGGACCCTCCCATCCGGATACGGCCACGACGCTGCAGAGAATCGGGGAGACGTTGACCGAATCCGGCCGCTTGCAGGAGGCCGTCGA
>DATBGJ010000063.1:0-3559 GCA_036558045.1 Thermoanaerobaculia bacterium | reverse complement strand
AGGCTCTCCAGGAACGGCAGCCGATCCGGCAGGGCGATGTCGAGTTCGGGACGCGAGCGGGTTGCCATGACCTGTATCCTATGGGAATTGCAGCTCCTTGTTCCAAGACCGAGGTGGTCGCAATTTGGAAGCCTTCACGCGGCAAAGCGTCAAGGTGATATCCTCCTTCTGAGGCGAGTATGCCAGTCGATCCCCGCAACATCGAGGTCCTCGATGAGGAGATGGCAGCGGTCTTTCGTGCCATGACCGGGGCCCAGCGCCTGAAAGTCGCGAGCGACATGTTCAGCTCGGCGCGGCGCATGATCCTGAGCCACCTCGCCGCGGAGCACCCGGACTGGGACGAGCAGCGCCTCCAACAGGAAACCGCCCGGAGGCTCTCGCATGGAGCAGTCTGAGCTGCTCCGATATTTGACGGAAGTCCTGGAGAGAATCGGCCTACGGTACTTCGTCACCGGCTCGACGGCCACCATCTTCTTCGGCGAGCCGCGCTTCACCAATGACATCGACGTCGTCGTCGATCTCCCATGATCCCCAGGTCCCTCAGTGCATCGGCACCGGCGCCGCAGTCGTTCCCTTGCGGCGCTTGAAGAGCAGCAGCAGCGGGATGCAGCAGAGGAAGAAGACTCCCACGATGCGGAAGGCGTCCATGTAGGTGAGCAGGAAGGTCTGCCGGACGACCGTTCCTTCCAGGGCGGCGTAGGCCTGCCGCTGGGCTTCATAGAGGTCCGAGCCTCGCGACATCAAGCCGTTGGTGATCGCCGAGAGACGCTCGCGCACGGCCGGGTCGTAGACCGAGACGTGCGAGAGGAGGTTGACCCGGTGCGTCCACGAGCGGTGCTGGACGTAGGTGGCGACGAGGGCCACGCCGAAGGAGCCGCCGAGCTGACGCATCATGTTGGTGAGGCCCGCGCCTTGCGGGATGTCCTTGCCCCGCAGGCCCGAGAGCGCCACGGTGGTGAGCGGCACGAAGAGCAATCCCAGGCCCACGCCGCGCAGGATGAGCGGCCAGAAGAAGTCCTGCCGGTCCGAGGCCAGGGTCGAATGGCTCAGCATGTAGGTGAAGCCGAAGAAGCAGAGGAAGCCCAGCGCGTTCAGGAGCTGCGGCGGCATCCTCTTCTGCAGCATCTTGCCCACGAGCGGCATGGTCACGGCCGTGGCGAGCGAGCCCGGCAGCAGGATGAGGCCGGTCTGCATGGCGGTGAAGCCGAGCAGGTTCTGGGCGAACACCGGGAAGATGAACACCGAGGCGTAGAGGCCGAAGCCGAGGATGAAGGTGAACACCGTGCCCATGGCGAGCGAGCGGTCGCGCAGGACGTGCAGGTCCACCACCGGGTGCTCGGCCGTGAGCTCGCGCCAGACGAAGGCGATGAGCGCCGCGGCGGCGACCGCGGCCAGGATCGTGATGTAGCGGGTGGAGAACCAGTCCTCGCTCTCGCCGCGCTCGAGGACGATCTGCAGCGAGCCGATGCCCAGGATCAGCAGCCCGATGCCCGCCCAGTCGATGGAGGAGATCTTGCGCACCTCCTTGGGATCGGGGAGGAAGGCGAGGGCCATCAACACCGCGACGACGCCGATGGGCAGGTTGACGTAGAAGACCCAGCGCCAGGAGTAGCTGTCGGTGATCCAGCCGCCGAGCGTGGGGCCGACCGTGGGGCCGACGACGACGCCGAGCCCGAAGAGGGCGTTGGCGAGGCCGAGCTCCTCCGGCGGGAACGTCTCCACCAGGATCGCCTGCGAGGTGGAGAGCATGGCGCCGCCGCCCGCGCCCTGGATGAAGCGGAAGATGACCAGCTCCCAGAGGCCCGTGGCGTGGCCGCAGAAGAACGAGGCGACGGTGAACAGGATCATCGAGCCGACGAAGTAGTTGCGCCGGCCGAGCACCGACGCGAACCAGCCGGTCATCGGGATGACGATGACGTTGGCCACCACGTAGCCCGTCACCACCCAGGCGATCTGATCGAGGGTCGCGCCGAGGTTGCCCATCATCTGCGGCAGCGCGACGTTGACGATCGAGGTGTCGATGAGCTCGATCATCGACGCCAGGATGACGGTGATCGTGATGATCCACTTGTTGGCGCCCTGCTCAGGCATGGATGACCTCAGTCCAGATCCACCGCCACCGACACGTTCATGCCCACCCGCCGCGGGCGGCGCGGATCCGGCGGATCGGTGAAGACGATCTTGACCGGCACGCGCTGCACGACCTTGGTGAAGTTGCCGGTGGCGTTGTCGGGCGGCAGCAGGGAGAACTTCGCTCCCGTGGCCGCGGCCAGGGACTCGACGCGGCCGTGGAACGTCGCGCCCGGATAGGCGTCGATCTCGATCTCGGCCGTCTCTCCCGGCCGCATGCGGGAGAGCTGGGTCTCCTTGAAGTTGGCGGTCACCCAGGTGTCGTGCCCCTGCACGATGGCGAACAGCGGCTGGCCTATCTGCACGAGCTGGCCCACCTCGACGTTCTTCTTCGACACGATGCCGGCGGCCGGCGCTTTGATGGTGGCGTAGGAGAGCTGCAGCCGCGCGGCCTCCAGGGTGGCCTGGTGCTGCGCCACCTGGGCCTGCGCGGCGGCCACCTGGCGCTCGGCGGCCTCGACCTGCGCGGCCGCGGACTCGGCGGTGGCGCGGGAGGATTCGGTCGTGGCGCGGGCCGCGTCAGCGGCGGCGCGCGCCGCGTCGGCGGCGGCCCGGGCGGCGTCGTATTGCTGCTGCGAGACCTCCTCCTTGGCGAACAGCGCCTTGTAGCGCGCGAGGTCGGCGGCGGTCTGCTCCTGGCGGGTGCGCGCCGCGGTCACGTCGGCCTGGTTGCCGGCGATCTTCGCGTGGCTGCCGGCCAGGGTGGCGCGCGCGGAAGCGACCGCCGCCTGGGCCACCGAGACGGCGGCCTGTGCATTGATCAACGATGCCTGCTCCTGGTCCACCTTGGCCTGCAGGTCGCTGGGATCGATCGCCACCAGCACGTCGCCGGCGTTTACGTGCTGGTTCTCCTTCACGCGCACGTCCTGGACGTAGCCGGAGACGCGGGAGAGGACCGGATCGATGTTGCCGTCGATCTGGGCGTCCTCCGTGGTGGCGTGATGCTTGTAGAAGAGGTAGGTGCGGACGCCGAAGACGGCGCCGCCGAGCGCGAGCAGGGCGAGGACGATCAGGATGATGACCTTGCGGCGCCCTCCCTGGCGCGGCTTCGGCTCGGCGGCCGGCGCGGGCTCTCTCTTTTCCACTCTCAACGGGCTGCTCATGTCGTCATCTCCCTCCGTCTCAACGGGATGTCTCGGGTTCATGCGGTGCCTCGGCGGCGAAAAGGGTGCGGATCTGGCCCGTGGCGCGCGCCAGATCCCAGCGCGCCTGGGACTCGTCGGCCAGAGAGTCGATGCGGACGTCGCGCGCGGCGGCGAGCGAGGTCTGGGCGTTGTCGACCTCGATGGAGGAGGCGACGCCGGCCTTGAAGCGGTCGCTGGCGAGCTCCAGCTCGTCCTGCGCCAGCGCGACGCTCTTCTCGGCCAGCTCCACGCGGCTGCGCGCGTTCTCCACGGCGAGCAGCGCCCGCCGCACCTCCTGCTCGACC
>DATBGJ010000062.1:0-4132 GCA_036558045.1 Thermoanaerobaculia bacterium | reverse complement strand
AGGCGGGGCTCGCGGCCTGCGACATCGCGGGGGAGCACCGGCAGGCCGCGCGCGGCAGGCTCCGTCCCGCCCGCGACTTCTGGCGGCAGATCGACGGCGTCCTCCAGCGTATCGATCCCAAGAGGCCCGACGAATCGTTCGCCGCCTTCCTCGCCAGACGACCCGGCGGCCGCTCCCTCGCCCGCGCCCGCACCACCGCCCGCGAGTTCGTCCAGGGCTTTCACGCCGCCGACGTGAACGAGATCGGCGTGCTCTCCATCGCGCCCGGGCAGGGCGAGGCGACGAGCGAGTCGGTGGCGCGGGCCGGCCGCGTCGTCCAAGGCTACGACGAGATCCCCCGATGGCTGGCGCGCGACCTCGGGGGTGACCTCCATCTCCATACGCAGGTCATCGAGATCGGCTGGGAGCGCGGCCGGGTCGAGCTGACGCTGCAGCGCGAGTCCGGCGAGACGTCCCGTATCCTGGCGCGCGCCGCCGTCGTCACCGTTCCCCTCGGCGTCCTCCAAGCTCCCGCGGACGAGCCCGGCGGCCTCCGCCTGCGGCCCGATCCGCCGCGCATCCGCGAGGCGCTGAACCGCCTCGCCATGGGCTCCGCGATCCGTCTCGTCGTCTGGTTCCGCGAGTTTCCCTGGCAGGACGGCCTCGACCGCCTGAGCTTCCTGCACACACGAGGCCCGTTCAACGTGTGGTGGACGGCCTATCCCATGCGCCCGCCGCTGGCCGTGGCCTGGAGCGGCGGCCCGCCGGCAGCCGATCTGAACCGGCGAAGCGCTCAGGAGATCAAGAACCTCGCCCTCCATGCGCTGGCGGAGAACCTGGGGATTTCCCCTCGCCGCGTCAGCTCCCGCGTCCTCGCCGCCTGGAGCCACAACTGGGACCGCGATCCCTTTGCCCGCGGCGCCTACAGCTACGCGCGCGCCGGCGGCTCGCACGCCGCGGCGGCCCTGGCGCGGCCCGTGGAAGGAACCCTCTTCTTCGCCGGCGAGGCCACCGACGCCGAAGGCCGCACCGGCACCGTCGAAGGAGCGCTCGCCTCGGGACTGCGGGCGGCGCGGCAGGTCGCCAGAGCGGCGGCCACGTAGGGCCCGCCGCTACGACCCTCCGGCCTGCCGCAGGAGACCGAGCACCGCCTCGACGTCCTGGAAATCGGCGACGACGGCGCTCGCCCCTTCCTCCCGCAGCCGGCCCGCGTGCTCGCCGCGGCCGACGCCGAGCACGGGCCAGCCGAGACGCGCCGCCACCCTCACGTCCCAAAGACCGTCGCCGACGAGAACGCGGCGAGCGTGCGGCGCGCCAGCCCTCTCGGCGGCTCGGCTGCCGGCGAGACGGAAGATCTCTACGCGGTCCGGAGAGTCGTCGGACGAAGCGAGGAGCGGCTCGACCGGCAGGCCGGCCAGCCGCAGCTTCAAGCGCGCCGTCCGGCCCCAGCCTCCCGTGGCGAAAGCGACGTCCCATCCGGTGCCGGCGAGGCGCTCGAGGAGCCGAGCGACACCGGGCATGGCGAGAGCTCCGCCGGAGCCGCGCTGGAGCTCGCGCGCGAGGACGGTCTCGAAAGCAGCGACGAATGTATCCAGCTCCTGCCGCGTCGGCCGGCGTCCGAGGTGGCGGTCCCAGAGCCAGGCGAGGATGCCCGCGTCCGTGATCTCCGGCGCCGCCTTCCAGCTCTCCGACGGCACCGGCACGCCGAGCATCTCCGCCGCCACCTCGCAGAAGCCGACGTCGTCGACATGACAGGTATCGCAGAGGGTGCCGTCGACGTCGAAGATCACCAGTGGGTCGGCCATGGATGCAGCCTATGCTACCGTCTTCGCCCCCATGGACTTCACCCCGCTCCGCCGCCACCGCGACTACCGGTCGCTGTTCGCCGCCCAGTTCGTCTCCTTCCTGGGCACCATGGTCACCGGGGTGGCGCTCCCCTACCAGATGTTCAAGCTCACCGGCTCGTCGCTGGCGGTGGGCATGATCGGCCTCGCCGAGCTGATCCCGCTGCTCTTCACCGCGTTCGTCGGCGGCGCTCTCGCCGATACCGTCGACCGTCGGCGCATGGTGCTGCTCACCGAGGTGGGACTGGGGCTCGGCAGCGGCGCGCTGGCGCTCACGGCGCTGGCCGATCATCCGCCGGCGTGGATCCTGTACGCCGTCGCCGCCTTCATGTCGGCGCTCTACGGACTGCAGCGGCCGTCGCTCGAAGCGCTCACGCCCCGCCTCGTAGACCGCGACGAGATGCCGGCCGTGGCGGCGCTGGCCGCCCTCCGCGGCAGCGTCGGCATGATCGCCGGCCCGGCGCTCGGCGGCGCCATGATCGCCGTCACCGGCCTCGCCTCAACCTACCTTCTCGATCTGCTCACCTACGTCTTCTCGTTCTTCGCCATCCTCAGGATCCGCGCCGTGCTGCCGCCGGAGTCGGAGGAGGGCCCCAGCCTGCGCCGCGTGCTCGACGGCTTCCGCTACGCGCGCAGCCGCCAGGAGCTGATCGGCACCTACGTGGTGGATTTCGCGGCCATGGTCTTCGGCATGCCGCTGGCGCTCTTCCCCGCCCTCTCGCAAAAGCTGGGCGGCCCGAACGCCCTCGGCCTCCTCTACGCCGCGCCGGCCATCGGCGCGCTCGCCGCCAGCCTCACCAGCCGCTGGACGAAGCGCGTCCACCGGCACGGCCTGGCGGTGATGCTCGCCGCCACTTCCTGGGGATTCGCCATCGTCGGCTTCGGCTTCTGCGACCGGCTCGCTCCCGCCGTCGTCCTCCTGGCGCTCGCCGGCGGCTCCGACGCGGTGAGCGGCATGTTCCGCATGACGCTGTGGAACCAGACGATCCCCGATGCGCTGCGCGGCCGCCTAGCCGGCATCGAGATGGTCAGCTACATGAGCGGTCCGCTCCTCGGCCATGTCGAGGCCGGCCTCGTGGCCGCCGCCTTCAGCGTGCGCGCGTCCGTCGTCTCGGGAGGCGTGCTCTGCGTCCTCGGCGTGCTGCTCTGCGGCGCCCTGCTGCCGCGCTTCGTCGGCTACGACGCGCGGAACCATCTCATTGATCGCTGAGGAAATAACTCCTCCCCTCGCGTCACCTTGAAGGTGAACTTGATGGGAGGAGAAACATGAAAACAGAGAGGAAATCCTCGACTCTGTCGTCCCTGCTCGTCCCGTACCTGTCCGTAGTCGTCCTGTCGTTACCCGCCGGCGCCGCCACGCCGTCCCTCGCCGAGCCCGACGACCTCACCTTCGACGAAGCCTCGGTGACAGCCTCGGCGCCGCCGCGAGTGATCAAAGAACAGATGCTCGAACGCCGCAAGAGCCTGCGCGCCGCCGCGCCGGCTGCGGCCGCCAAGGCTGCCAAGCCCAAGGTCGTGGATTGCGCCAAGGGAGACAGCCTGCAGAAGGCGATCGACAACAGCGCCGACGGCGACACCATCGAGGTGCGCGGGCTGTGCAACGAGAATGTCAAGATCGTGCGCCGCAAGCTGACCCTGCACGGCCTCGATCCGCTGACGGACGGCGTCCGCGGCGTGGCCTCGACGTCGACGGTCTACGCGGCGCTGGAGATCTGGTACTCCGAGCTGATCCACATCGAGAACCTTTCGTTCACTCACACCGGTGCCGGCGCCGGCGGGCTCGGCCTGTGGTACTCGACCGTCGAAGCGGTCAACTGCCGCATGACCGGCAATGCCCAGATGGGCGCCCACGTCTCGGCCAGCAGCTACCTGGACGCCTCCGGGCTGATCCTCTCCGACAACGGCGGCCACGGTCTCAACGTGCAGCGGAATTCTTTCTCCATCTGCCTCGGCTGCCGGCTGGAGAACAACGCCCTGCGGGCGGCGGCCGCGAACCGCGCCAGCTTCTTCTCGCTGTGGGACAGCGTCATCACCGGCGCGCGCGGCCTCCTGGTCACCAACGACTCCTACGGCGACCTCGACTGCATCACCGGCGGCAGCGGCCTGCCCTGCAGCCTCAACGTCACCCAGATCGCGGCGACCGGCCTCAGCAACGGCACCGCGGGACTGTACGGAGCCGGACCCTTCGCCGGCCAGGTGACCGCCTTCGACCGCGGCCAGGTCTCCCTCTACGGCGCGCAGCAGACCTCGACCGGTGTGACGCCGAGCGGCAACCCGCGCGTCAACAGCCTCGATTACTTCTCCACCCT
>DATBGJ010000061.1:0-3840 GCA_036558045.1 Thermoanaerobaculia bacterium | reverse complement strand
CCCATCGGCTTCCACAACTCCGTGGAGCTGCTGGTGTTCGTGACCGTGGCCTTCCTCATGGGGCGCATGGGCGTGCGCGAGCTGGCCGGGCACCAGATCGCCATCAACCTCGCGAGCCTCTCCTTCATGGTGCCGCTGGGGGTCTCCGGAGCGGCCGCCACGCGGGTGGGCAACGCCATCGGCCGCGGCAGCATGCCGGACGCGCGCCGGGCGGCGGCGGCCTGTCTGGTGCTCGGCGGCGGCGTCATGGTGATCTTCGCGCTGATCTTCGGCAGCATCCCGCACGCCCTGGCGCGGCTCTACACGCGGGACACGGGAGTGATCGAGATGGCTGCGGCTCTCCTCCCCATCGCCGCCGTCTTCCAGGTGTTCGACGGCATTCAGGTGGTCGGCGCGGGCGTGCTGCGCGGCGCGGCGGACACGGCCTTTCCGGCCGGCATCGCCCTGGTGGGCTTCTGGGCGATCGGACTGCCGGCCGGCTGGGCCCTGGGCTTTCCCGGCGGCTGGGGTCCGCGGGGATTGTGGTGGGGGCTCACCCTCGGCCTCATCGCCGTGGCCGTTCTGTTCCTGGCGCGCATCGCCGTGCGCTTCCGCCGGCAGATCGTGCGCGCCAGCGCCGAGGCCCCTGTATGACCTTCAAAGACCACTTCTCCGGCTACGCCGAGAGCTACGCCTCGTTCCGGCCCCGCTACTCGCCGGAGATCTTCGACTTCGTGGCTTCGCTGCCCCGCCGGCGCATCCTGGCCTGGGACTGCGCCACCGGCAACGGGCAGGCGGCGGTGGACCTCGCGGAACGCTTCGCGCGCGTCATCGCAACCGACGCCTCCGAACAGCAGATCGCGGCTGCCATGCCCCACCCCAAAGTCGAGTACCGCCAGGCCCTGGCCGAACAATCCGGACTGGCGAGCGGGTCCGTCGATCTCCTCACCGTGGCCCAGGCGATCCACTGGTTCGACTTCGACCGCTTCTACGCCGAAGCCGAGAGGGTCCTCGCCCCCGGCGGCGCGCTCGCCGTGTGGAGCTACAACCTGGCGCGGATCACCCCGGAGGTGGACGCCGTCGTGGACCGGGCGGCCCATGAAATCGTGGGTCCGTACTGGCCGCCGGAGCGCCGTTGGGTGGACGAGGAATACCGCACCCTGCCGTTCCCCTTCGCCGAGGTGGCGGTGCCGCCTCTGGGGATGGAGGACCGCTGGAGCCTCGAACGCCTCCTCCAGTACATCGGCACCTGGTCTGCCACCCATCGCTACCAGCAGGCGAACGGCCGCGATCCGCGCGAGCTCATCCGCCGGGACCTGGAGGCAGCCTGGGGAGATCCCGGGGAGCCGCGGACCATCCGCTGGCCGGTCATGATGCGGGCCGGCCATCCGATTGGTATAGATTCCTCCGCATAAATGATCACGGCCCTGATCAGCCGGAAGGGCGGCGTCGGCAAGACGACGACCGCCGTCAATCTCTCGGCGGCGTTGGCGGCCCAGGGACATCGCGTGCTGCTGGTGGACCTGGACAGCCAGGCCGCGGCGTCGTTCTCGCTCGGCGTGGACCGGGCGGACCTCGCTCCCTCCGCGGCGGACGTTCTCCTGGGAGGTCTGCGGGCGGGCGAGGTAGTGCGCCGCACCGCGGTTCCCGGGCTCAGCCTGATCACCGCCTCGGTGGACCTCATCCGCGCCGAGACCGAGCTGGCCGTCTTCCGCGGCAAGGAGGCGCGGCTCAAAGGCGCGCTCCGCCCGATCGCCAGGGAGTACGACTTCGTCTTCCTCGACTGCCCGCCCTCGCTCTCCCTGCTGCCGGTCAACGCCGTGGTGGCGGCCGACAGCTTCCTGGTGCCGGTGGCGCCGCAGTTCCTCGCCGTCACCGGCGTCAAGAACCTGATCGCCTCCGCCGAGCGCGCCGCCTGGGACAACGGCACGCGCGCCCGCGCCCTCGGCCTGCTGCTGACCATGGTGGACTACCGCATCAAGAGCACCCGCCGGCTGGTGGACGAGCTGCGCGCCGAGCACGGCAGCCTCGTCTTCGCCATCGAGATCCGCATCAACACGCGTCTCGCCGAGGCGCCCGAGCTGGGTCAGACCATCTTCCAGTACGACCGCAAGGCCACCGGGGCCGAGGCCTACCGGCTGCTCGCGGAGGAATTCCTGCTGCGGGCGCGGGGGTCGAATTCGGCCGATGAGTCTCTGACCCCGGCCGTGTAGTCCGATTCCGACGTTGCCTTCCCTACCGGCGGGAGCGGAGAACAGGGCGGCCACCGTGTACACTGCATCCGTCATGCGAAGTCTGCTGTCGCTCCTCGCCGTGCTCATGCTCGCCGCTCTTCCCTGCCTCGCGCAAACCCCGCCGCAGAACCCGCCGGAGCAGCCCCAGCCGCCGCAGATCGACCAGGCGGTCAAGAAGCTGCAGGGCGGGGATCTCAAAGGCGCCATCGCGCTGCTCGAGCCGCTCAGGAACCAAGCGGGCACGCATCCCGCCGCCTTGTCGATGCTGGGGGTGCTCTACCTCCAGGCGGGACGTCCCAAGGATTCCTTCGCCCTCCTGGAGCCCCTCGCCGACAGCGATCGGGCGGGCCCCCTCGTCCTGCAGAGCGCGGCGCGGTCGGCGCTCGCTCTCGGCCAGGA
The DNA here is from genome assembly GCA_036558045.1 of Thermoanaerobaculia bacterium. Taxonomy (GTDB): domain Bacteria; phylum Acidobacteriota; class Thermoanaerobaculia; order Multivoradales; family UBA5704; genus DATARR01. The sequence goes on along the minus strand of DATBGJ010000061.1, from coordinate 1,228 downwards.
GGCGAAGGCGGAAGCCTGGCTGGAACGCGCCGTAGCGAAGGCGCCGGTCTCCCCGGCGTCCCGCGACCTCGGCATCCTGCGCGGCAGCCAGGGGCGGCTCGCCGACAGCTATCGCCTGCTGCGGCCCTGGTCGCTCGCCCATCCCGAGGACGAAGAGGCGCGCCTCTCGGCAGCCTATGGAGCCATCGAGCTCGACCGGCCTTCCGAAGCCGAAGAGCTGCTCCAAGGCCTGCCGGAGGACAACCCGCGGGTCCGCCTGCTGCGCGGGCGCGTGTACGTGATCAAGGGCGAGCCAGAACCGGCGGTCGCCACTCTGAAACCGCTGCTCAAAAGCGCTCCGCCGTCGTTGGAGATCGAGGTGCGGCGATACCTCGCCGACGCCCATATCGCCCTGGCCGAATCCAGCGCGGCCATCGACCTGCTGCAGGGCAAGGTCGGCAACGATCCCTCTCTCGCGCTGCTGCTCTCCCGGGCTCACTATCAGGCGGGCAATCCTGCCGGGGCCGCCGCCGACCTGGAGCCTTTTGCCAACCGCCTGCTGTCGAAGGAGCCCGCCGAGGAGCACGACAAGAGGCTCGCCGCGAGCTTCGCTCTGGAGTATGGCCGCGCCCTGGTGGCCCTCTCCAAATGGACGGAAGCCATCGCGCTGCTCGAAACCGCCGTCCGGCTCGATCCCCGCAGCCTGCAGGGCTGGCAGCTTCTCGGCAGGGCCCAGCTCGCCGCCGGCCGCCGCGACGACGCCAACCGCTCGATGGAGAAGTTCCGCGAGATCCAGAGCACCCAAAAGCCGAACTCCATCCGCATCAACGCGGTGGAACGGGGCGAGACCGATCCGACCGGGCGGAATCTCCAGCGGGCCCTGGATCTCGCCGCGGCGGGCCAGGTGGAGGAGGCCCTCTCCCTGATCCGCGAGGAGATGGGCCTGGTGCCGAACGATCCGCGACCGCGGCCGGTGGAGATCACCGTGCTGCTCAGGGCGAAGCGTCCGCAGGAGGCCCTGACCGCCGTTGAGAACGCCCTCGCGGCCGAGCCCGGCAATTTCGATTTCGTCTACCTGCGCGGCGCCGTCCGCATGGCCCTGCGCCAGCTCCCCGGCGCCGAGCAGGACTTCCGCCAGGTGCTGCAAGCAAAGCCCGACCACGTCGCGGCGATGAACGATCTGGCCGTCCTGCTGATGTCCACCGGCCGCAAGGAGGAGGCCCGGGCGCTGCTGCAGAAGGTGCTGGAG
>DATBGJ010000060.1:0-3872 GCA_036558045.1 Thermoanaerobaculia bacterium | reverse complement strand
CTGCCTGGCGCAGGACATGAAGATCCGGCACACGATGATCTACGGCAACAAGACCTGGGAGGACGTCATCTTCCGCAGCCAGCTCGAGGATCTCTGCCGGCTCCATCCCGACAAGCTGCGGGTCGTCCACGCCCTCTCGCGTGAGCCGAGCCTCACCGCGGCCGAGAACGTCCGTCCGGGCCGGGTCGGCGAGAGCCTGATCCGCGAGCTGATCCCGGATCCCACGGCCGTTGAAGTCTTCGCCTGCGGCCCCGGCATCACCAAGTTCGACCGCGTGGCGGCGCGGGAGAAGGGCGAGGAGCCTCAGCCCCGCTTTCTCGAATCTGTCCTGGACGCCCTGGAGACGATCGGCGTGCCGGACGAGCGGATCCACCACGAGAGCTACGGGTAGAGACTCCAACCACCTCGGCCTGATCAGTCGAGTATTCTCAGGTCATGCAGCGGGAGCGACAATGGATCATCCCGGTGGTCGCCGTTGTAGCGCTGATCGGGATCGGACTCGCGCTCTATTTCCTCCTCTCTTCGTACGGCCGCTCGCAGATCAGGTCCGCCGGTGAGACCGCCATTTCGACGCGCACGCCGAGCGTGCCGGAGTTGTTGGCGCGCGCCGGTTCCTATCTGCGCCAGCACCAGGAGGCCGACAACGAGTCGGCGATCGAGCTCTACCAGCAGGCGCTGCGGCTCGAGCCGGAAAATCCCGTGGCCCTGGCGGGCTTGAGCATGGCGCTCGCGCAGCATGGCGGCGAGAGAGAGCAGGCGGTCGCGCTGGCGCGGAAGGCCCTCGCCCGCGATCCGCGGCTCGGCCTCGCGCATCACGCCTTGGGACTCGCTTTCGACAGTCGGGGCCAGGTGAGCAAGGCCCTCTCGGCGTACCTCCGCGCCGCGGAGCTCGAGCCGGATCCCACCTATGCGCTGGCGAGCGCCGCCCACCTGCTGCAGGTCCAGGGACATCTCGCCGACGCCTTGGAGGCCAACCTGCGCGTGCTCAAGGACGGCGGCGATTCTTCCGATGATCTGGAGGCTCACATCGGCACGACGCTGGCGCTCCTGGGCTTCGATCATGCGGCCGAGGTCTGGTTCGAGCGCGCCGTCGAGCTGCGTCCGGACAACGGCTTCGCCGCCGGCTCCTACGCGCAGATGCGCCTCTCCCAGGGCCGCCTGCGCGAGGCGGACGAGATCGCCTCCGGGGCCATTCAGCGCGGCATCCGCCGACCGGAGCCGCCGGCGATCCGCGGTACGGTCGCTCTGATGAAGGGTGACGATGCGAAGGCCGAAGCCTTCTTCAAGGATGCCCTATCGATCGATCCCCAATTTCGCCGCGCCAGGACTCGCCTCCTGCTCCTGGCTCGGCGCCGGACCGGCGGGTCCAATTCCGCTTTAGAACAGAGGTACCGGAACGAGGTGCTCGACATTCGCCAGGACCGCACCGCCGGAGACGAACGGCCCGACTCTGTGATCGACGAGATGCTCCTCGAAGCCGGCTTCGGCCACGACGACGCGGCATTGCACGCCCTGGATATCGCTATCGCGCTCGGCTACCGCGACGGCGATTGGCTCCTGCTCGATCCCATGCTCGCCGGGTTGCGCGCCAGTCCAGAATTCAAGCTCAGGATCGAGACGATCCGCCGGCTGGTCGGCGCCGAGCGTCAACGCGTGCCGCGCGCCGGCGGGCTTCCTCCTGCGTTGCTCGACGGCAGCGCCCTGTGACGAATCGCCCCGATCGCGAATCACTCCTGTGAACGAGCGGCCGGAAGGCCTCGGTCGCAACGCAGGAGCTGAGAGGAAACGAGGATGAAGCGGTCGGATCAGTGCGACCCTGACGCTCGGCTTCGCCGTACGGCAACTGGTGGCGCTCGGCCAGGTCGATTATGCTGGACCGGTCGTCGGCATCAGCGGAGATTGGCTGCGACTGCGTAGATTGTCTCGAATGTGTTGGTCCAGTATCATGGCCAGAGGCGCGGCAGAGCGAAGGTCGCTAGCTAGCGGGAGCGCGAGATCGATGGGAATTGAAGAGCTGAGAGCGCGTCGCGAGGAGATTCTCCGCGTCGCCGTCCGGCGCGGCGCCCGTCAAGTCCGCGTCTTCGGCTCCGTAGCGCGCGGGGAAGCCGACGAGAAGAGCGACGTCGATTTCCTGGTCGATATGGAACGGGGTCGTAGTCTTCTCGATCTCGGCGGACTTCTGATGGATCTTCAAGAGCTCCTCGGACGCCGCGTGGATGTCGTGACGGAGAGGGGGCTGAAGCCGCGGATTCGGGAGCGAGTCCTCGCAGAATCGGTGCCTCTGTGAGGGAGCATCGAGAGCGTCTCCGAGACATTCTGGAGGCGATCGAGCGAACCGAGAAATATGCCGCGAGAGGTAAAGCTGCCTTCGATCAAGACGAGTTAGTGCAGGTCTGGATACTGCACCATCTACAAATCATCGGCGAGGCAGCACGCTCCTTGGGTCCTGAGATTTTGCAGGCCCTTTCGGAGATCCCCTGGAGCGAGATCATTGGAATGCGCAATATTCTTGTCCACCACTATTTCGAGATCGACTCCGAAATGGTGTGGTCGGTGGTAGAAAAGGACCTGACGCCGCTCAAGGAGCGGGTCCAAGCACAACTAGAACGCGTCGGGCCGGACATGCCCAACTCTCCTGAGCATGGAGGGGCGGACTAACCCGCCTCCGCCCGCGCCACCTCTTTCGTTTCCACAACCGGCGCATCCTCCTGCAGCCGCGAGGTGAGGAATCCCGTCGCCAGCATCAGCGCCGCCGCAGCCCAGAAGGGGTAGCGGATGTCCGCTTCGAAGACCCAGCCGGCGCCTACGGGACCGACGAGGCGGGCCACGGAGCCGAAGGATTGCTGGACGCCCATGGTCTGGCCGGTCTCGCCTTTGATCGAGCGGCGGGAGACGAGCGCCGTGGTCGCCGGGAAGAGCAGCGCCGTGCCCACCGGCACGAAGAGCGCGGCGATTGCGAGCAGCGTGATCTGCGCCGGCCGCGCGAGGTGGAGCATGGCGGGGAGCGGCATCGCGGCGAGGCCGAGGGCCAACGAGGTCGCGCCCATGCGCGTCACGCCGACCTCGCCGAAGCGCCGCACCGTGGGTCCGAGAAGCACGGCTCGCATGACGAGGCCCACGCCGCCGACGTAGCTGTAGAGCCAGCCGATGGTGCGCTCGGTCACGCCGTAGGCCGCGCCGAGGTAGAGGGCGAGCACGCCGTTCATCCCCATGAAGGCGAGCATGCCGACGGTGTAGATCCAAATGAGCGAGCTGACCGGCGCCATCGGATGCTTCAGCACCTCGAAGACCGCGTCCGAAACCGGCCGCCGCTTGTGCTCCCCCACGTCCTCGCGCCGGTTCGACTCCGGCAGCCAGCGCCAGGCCGATAGCGCGTTCAAGCCGCAGAGCCCGGCGGCCACGAAACCTGGACCGGAGGGGCCGAAGTAGGTGGCGAGCGAGCCGAGCAGCGGGCCGATCATGACGCCGGCGCTGGTCGCGGCGGTGATCCATCCCAAGGCCTTGGCGCGTTCCTCCGGCGGCACGGAGTCGCTGACGTAGGCCTGCACGACGCCGGTGGTGCCGCCGCCCGCGCCCTGCACCAGCCGGAAGAGGAAGAGCAGCCAGATCGAGTTGGCGAGGCCGAAGAGGGCGAAGGCCACGGCGGAAGATCCGAGCCCCACCAGCAGCGCCGGCCTCCGGCCGTAGCGGTCGGAGAGGCGTCCCCAGAGCGGCGCGGTGAGGAGCTGGGCGAGGAAAAAGCTCGAGATCATCAGCGTGATGACCACCGGCCGAGCGCCCAGGCGCTGGGCGTAGAACGGCAGCGTGGGCAGCACGATGAGGTAACCGATCATGTCCACGAACACCGTGGCCATGAGGACCGTCAGCCGCTT
>DATBGJ010000059.1:0-14282 GCA_036558045.1 Thermoanaerobaculia bacterium | reverse complement strand
GTCACCCACTTCGTCACCGGGCTCGGCACCAGCGGCACCTTCATGGGTGTCGGCCGCTGGCTGCGCGAGCGGGCCCCCGCGGTGCGGCTGATCTCGGTGGAGCCGGACTCGCCGTTCCACGGGCTCGAGGGGATGAAGCACATGGCCTCCGCCATTGTGCCGCCGATCTACGATCCGGCCCTGGCGGACGAGGCGCGGGAGATGCCGACCGAGCGCGCCTACGCCATGGTCAGGCGGCTGGCCCGCGACTCCGGCCTGCTGGTGGGGGTCTCCTCCGGCGCCAACGTGGCGGCGGCGCTCGACGTGGCCCGCGAGTTGCGGCAGGGCGTGGTCGTCACCATCCTGTGCGACAGCGCGGACAAATATCTCTCCGAGCGTTTCTGGGAGGAGCCTTGAGGGATCGTGTGGTCATCGTCCCCGGCGACATGGCGGCGATCCGCCGGCATGGCGAGACCGCCTATCCCGAGGAATGCTGTGGATTCCTGCTCGGCCGTACCGATGAGGGCGCGACCGCCGTCGCACGCGTCGTACCGGTGGACAACGAACGGCAGGACAACCGCCACAACCGTTTTCTCATCCATCCCGAGACCGTGCTCGCGGCGCACAAGGAGGCGCGCGCTCTCGGTCTCGACGTCGTGGGCTACTACCATTCGCACCCGGACCATCCGGCGCGGCCGAGCGAGTTCGACCGCGAGCACGCGTGGCCGGGCCTTTCCTACGTCATCGTCGCCGTGCGGAACGGCAGCGCGGAGGAGGCCCGGAGCTGGCGCCTCGCCGACGATCGGGAAAGGTTTGAGGAAGAGGAGCTGTTGTAGGGGCGCAGCATGCTGCGCCTATGATCGACGATCTAATGAGGACATTACCGTGAGCGTAACCATCCACATCCCCACACCCCTGCGCCGCTTCACCGGCGAGGCGGGCGAGATCCAGGTCGAGGGCGCGACGGTCGGCGAGGCGCTCTCCCGGTTGACCGAGCAACATCCGGCCCTGCGGCGCCATCTCTATACGGAGGACGGCGCGCTGCGCAGCTTCGTCAACGTCTTCCTGAACGACGAGGACGTGCGGCACCTCGACCGCGAGGGCACGCGCATTGCGAACGGCGACACCCTCTCGATCATCCCCTCGATCGCCGGCGGCGTGAGCGCGCTCGAGACGCCGCGCGAGACCGCGGAGCTGCCGGACCTGACGCCCGCCGAGATCCGCCACTACAGCCGGCACCTCATCCTGCCCGAGGTGGGCACGCTGGGGCAGCGCAAGCTCAAGGCGGCGCGGGTGCTGTGCATCGGCGCCGGCGGCCTCGGCTCGCCGCTCGGGCTCTACCTCGCGGCGGCGGGCGTGGGCACGCTCGGCCTCGTCGACTTCGACGTCGTCGACGAGAGCAATCTCCACCGGCAGGTGCTCTTCGGCCGCTCGGCGGTAGGCCGGCCGAAGATCCAGGCCGCCGTCGAGCGGCTGCGCGACGTCAACCCGCACATCGACGTCGTACCGCACGAGACGCGGCTCGACTCGTCGAATGCCCTCGGGCTGTTCCGGGACTACGACATCGTCGTCGACGGCACGGACAACTTCCCCACCCGCTACCTGGTCAACGACGCCTGCGTGCTGCTCGGTAAGCCGAACGTCTACGGCTCGATCTTCCGCTTCGAGGGCCAGGTGTCGGTGTTCTGGGGCGCCAAGGGGCCGTGCTACCGCTGCCTCTTCCCGGAGCCGCCGCCGCCGGGGCTCGTCCCCTCGTGCGCCGAGGGCGGCGTGCTCGGCGTGCTGCCCGGCATCATCGGCTCGCTGCAGGCCAACGAGGTGATCAAGCTGATCGTCGGCGCCGGCGAGCCGCTGATCGGCCGGCTGGTGCTCTTCGACGCCCTGAAGCTCAAGTTCCGCGAGCTCAAGCTGCGCAAGAACCCGGACTGCCCGGTCTGCTCGGACCATCCGACGCAGACGGAGCTGATCGACTACGAGCAGTTCTGCGGCATCGACCGCCAAGCCGACGCGGTGGAGAAGGCCTTCGAGATGTCCGTCCTGGAGCTCAAGCAGTGGCTGGACGAGGGGCGCGAGGTCACCATCCTCGACGTGCGCAATCCTCAGGAGTGGGACGTCTGCCGCATCGAGGGCGCGAGGCTGATCCCGCTCCCCGAGCTGGCGGACCGCCTCGGCGAGCTGGACCCGGCGGCCACCATCGTGGCCCACTGCCACAGCGGGATGCGCTCGGCGCGGGCGGTGAACTTCCTGCGCCAAATGGGCTTCTCGCGGGCGATCAACCTCGCCGGCGGCATCGACGCGTGGAGCGTGCAGGTGGACCCGCGGGTGCCGCGGTACTGACGATCGTAGAGGAGGAGCCCATGCTTCGCGGAAGAATCGGCATCGTTCTCTGCGCCGCCGCGGTGCTGGTCTGCGCCGTGCCGGCTGCCGCCGACGTGGTGCTCGACTGGAACGGCGTGCTGCTCAACGCCATCCGCACGGACAAGACGCCGCCGCCGAAGGCGAGCCGGGCCATGGCCATCGTCAACGTCTCGATGTTCGACGCCGTCAACGGCATCCTGGGCGGCTTCACGCCCTACCACGTGACGGCATCCTCTCCGGCCGGCGCGTCCCCCGAGGCGGCCGCCGCGGCTGCGGCCCACAAGGCTCTCGTGGCGCTCTTCCCGGCCCAGCAGGCGACCTTCGACGCCGCGCTCGCGACGTCGCTCGCCGCCGTTCCGGACGGCTCGGCGAAGACGAACGGCATCGCCTGGGGCGAGTCGGTGGCGAGCCAGATCCTCGCCTTGCGGGCCAACGACCATGCCGCCGACGTCTTCCCCTACCACTCTGCCGTGGGTGCCTTCTGGTGGATTCCCACGACGCCCGCCTTCGCTCCGGCCCTGCTGCCCAACTGGCCGACGGTGACGCCGTGGAGCATGAGCAGCGGCTCGCAGTTCCGCCAGCCGGCGCCGCCCTTTCCGAGCAGCGACGAGTACCTGACCGCCTACCGCGAGGTCAAGCGGCTCGGCCGCGTGGACAGCGCGGACCGCACCGCGGACCAGACGCAGATCGCCCTCTTCTGGGCAGACGGCGCCGGCACCGCCACGCCGCCCGGCCACTGGCTCGTCATCGCGCAAGGGATCTCGCAGCAGGAACACTTCTCGCTGCCTCAGAACGCTCGCCTGTTCGCCCTGTTGGGCATCACGGTGGCCGACGCGGCGATCGTCTCCTGGGACAACAAGTACGCCTACAACAACTGGCGGCCGGTGACCGGCATCCAGGGAGCGAACCTCGACGGCAATCCGCGGACGCGGTCCGACAGGACCTGGCTGCCGCTCATCGCCACGCCGCCGTTCCCCTCCTATACCTCCGGCCACAGCACGTTCAGCGGCTCCTCCTCGAAGATCCTGGAGCTGTTCTTCGGTTCGGATGGCTTCTCCTTCAGCACCACCTCGGACGGCTTGCCGGGCGTCACGCGTTCGTTCACCAGCTTCTCGCAGGCCGCCGAAGAGGCCGGGCAGAGCCGCATCTACGGCGGCATCCACTGGCAGTTCGACAACCAGGCGGGCCTCGCGAGCGGCCGCTCGCTGGCAGAGCACGTCTTCTTCAACTTCTTGACGCCGGTCGCCGCGCCCGGCGCCTGCACGTCCGACGCGACGACGGTCTGCCTGGACGGCGGACGCTTCAAGGTGCAGGCGAAATTCGACACCGGCACGCAATCGGGAGCGGCCCAGGTGGTCTCGCAGACCGGCAACTCCGGGGTCTTCTACTTCTCCGACCCCGGCAACGTCGAGCTGACCGTGAAGATCCTCAATACCTGCAGCGACAACGGGCACTTCTCGTTCTTCGCCGGCGGCCTGACGAACGTCGAGGTCCTGATCACCGTCACCGACACCCACGCCGGCCGCGTGCGCCAGTACTTCAACCCACAGGGCAAGGCCTTCGCGCCGGTGCAGGATTCGTCGGCGTTCGCGACTTGCCCGTAGGGGAGGTCGTGCCCTTCGAAGCCCGGGTGGTGAGGGCTTCGGAGGGCAGACCCCTACCGCGCCGTCAGCTTCTTGTACCTGATCCGGTGAGGCTGGTCCGCCTCGGCGCCGAGGCGTCGCCGGCGGTCCGCCTCGTAGGCCTCGTAGTTGCCTTCGAACCAGACGGCCTGGGACTCGCCTTCGAACGCCAGGATGTGGGTGGCGATGCGGTCGAGGAACCAGCGGTCGTGGCTGATGATGACGGCGCAGCCGGCGAAGGCGAGGAGCGCCTCTTCCAGCGCCCGCAGCGTATCCACGTCGAGATCGTTCGTGGGCTCGTCGAGCAGCAGGAGGTTGCCGCCAGCCTTCAGGGTGCGGGCGAGGTGGAGGCGGTTCCGCTCGCCGCCGGAGAGGTCCTTGACCCGTTTCTGCTGGTCCGGACCCTTGAAGTTGAACGCCGCGGCATACGAGCGTGCCGGCACCTCGCGGTTGCCGAGCGTCACTACGTCGCGGCCGTCCGAGATGGCCTCCCAGGCCAGCTTCTCGCCGTCGAGGCTCTCGCGGCTCTGGTCCACGTAGGCGATCTTGACCGTGTCGCCGATGCGGATGGAGCCCGCGTCCGGCTTCTCCTGGCCGACGATCATGCGGAACAGCGTCGTCTTGCCGGCGCCGTTGGGGCCGATGACGCCGACGATGCCGCCCGGCGGCAGGGCGAAGGAGAGGTCCTCGATCAGCAGGTTGTCGCCGTAGCCCTTGCGGAGCTTTTTCGCCTCCACCACCACGTCGCCGAGGCGCGGGCCGGCGGGGATGTGGATCTCGTTCGGGTCCGCCCGCTTCTCGTACTCGCGGTCCTCGGCGATGAGCTTCTCGTAGGCGGTGAGGCGGGCCTTGCCCTTGGCCTGGCGGGCGCGCGGCGACATGCGCACCCATTCCAGCTCGCGCTCCAGCGTGCGCCGCCTTGCCGACTCGCTCTTCTCCTCCTGCGCCAGGCGCGTCTGCTTCTGCTCCAGCCAGGAGGAGTAGTTCCCCTTCCACGGGATGCCGTGGCCGCGGTCGAGCTCCAGGATCCAGCCGGCTACGTTGTCGAGGAAGTAGCGGTCGTGGGTGACGGCGACGACGGTGCCCGGATACTCCTGGAGGTGGCGCTCCAGCCAGGCCACGGACTCGGCGTCGAGGTGGTTCGTCGGCTCGTCGAGCAGCAGCAGGTCGGGCCGCTGCAGCAGCAGGCGGCAGAGGGCGACGCGCCGGCGCTCGCCGCCCGAGAGCGTCGCCACCTCGGCGTCCGCCGGCGGCAGCCGCAGGGCGTCCATGGCGATCTCCAGGGTGCGGTCGATCTCCCAGGCGTTGATCGTGTCGATCTGATCCTGCAGCTTCCCGAGCTCAGCCATCAACTTGTCCTGGTCCTCGTCGGGATCCGCGAAGCGGGCGCTGACGTCGTTGTATTGGTTGAGCAGGGCGCGGATCTCCGCCACCCCTTCTTCGACGTTGCCCAGGACGTCCTTCGACGGATCGAGCCGCGGCTCCTGCGACAGGTAGCCGATCTTGACGCCCTTGGCCGGCCAGGCCTCGCCGCCGAACTCCTTGATCTCGCCGGCCATGATCTTGAGCAGCGTGCTCTTGCCGGCGCCGTTCAAGCCCAGCACGCCGATCTTGGCGCCGGGCAGGAAGGACAGCCAGATCTCGCGCAGCACCTCGCGGTTCGGCGGATACACCTTCCGCAGATCCTTCATGACGTAGACGTATTGCTCGGACATATATCTGCTCCTCGAAGCGCGCTCCTGGATTCTTGATGAAGAGGTGAGGCAGGACGCGGGACCGAGAATAGTACACCGCCGCGGCATCCTTGACACGCGAGGCCGCGAAGCGTAGCGTATTTTAGAACTCGAAAGAAGGAGGTGTGGCGTGACGCGGAGAACGCTCCTCGCATCGTTGCTCGTCCTGGCGCTCGCCGCTGCCCAGGTTCTGGGACAGGGCTGCCCGCCGCCGTCGAACATCCCGGTCGGCTCCTGCGCTCCGAAGGCCGGCACGGCGACCAACTTCGCCGGCGATCCCGGCCAGATGCGCGTACGCAAGAGCATCTATACGCTGAACAGCACCGAGATCGCGCAGCTCCGGCTCGCCTTCCAGAAGCTGCGGGCGCTGCCGAGCACCGATCCGCGCACCTGGATGGCGCAGGCCAACGTCCATTGCTGGTACTGCGCGGGCGACAACTCGACGATCCCCGACGTGCACGGCAACTGGGCCTTCATGCCCTGGCACCGCGACTACCTCTACGTGCTCGAGAAGACCCTCGGCAAGCTGGTCAACAACCCCAACTTCGCCATCCCCTACTGGGACTGGAACACGCCGGACACGCCGGGGTGCACGGGGCACCTGCGCATGCCGCCGCCCTACCTCGGCAGCACCAACAACTCGCTTTTCGATTGCTACCGGGTGGTCACTCCGACCTCGACGATGAGCAACTCGAGCGTCGGCGCGGCGCGCGTCACGCAGATCCTCAACGCCAACAACACTTTCGCGCTGTTCTTCGGCTCGCCGAGCGTCTCGGCGGCGCTGTGGCCGGGGCCCCACGGCTACGTGCATCTCTTCGTCGGCAACTCGGTCAATCTGAACGTCGCGAAGCAGGACATGGGAGTCCTCGAGACCGCGGCACGCGATCCGCTCTTCTGGGCGCACCACGCCAACATCGACCGGCTGTGGGACGTCTGGGTCGCGAAATACGGCACGCCGGTCTATCCCACCGGCTTCCTCAATCAGAACTGGACGTTCTGGAACCAGGACCAGAAGCTCGTGCGCTTCACCGGCGGCGACGCGGCGAACCGGGCGATGCGGCTGAAGTACCGCTACGCTCCGCCCTGCGGCGAGGCGCCGGTGCAGGCGACACCCGCGCCGCCCCCGAAGCCGCCGGAGATCGTGTCGATGACGCCGCAGCCGCAGACCTTCCGCACCGAGGCGAAGGAGACGGGACGGATGTTCAAGATCGGCCCCAACAGCGGCACCCACGTCGTCGTCAACCTGGAGAACGTCACGGCGCCGGCCGACGAGGCGGCGGTCCTGCGGGTGTTCGTCAACAAGCCGAACGCCAACGCCGCCATGACCGAGGACAGCCATCTGGTGCAGGAGCTGTTCATCGTCCCCGGCCGCACGCCGGGCACCGGCCACGCGGGGCATCAACACTCGTTCAACTTCAAGATCGTGCTGCCTGCAGCCATCGCCGCCGAGGTCGAGAAGGCGAAGGGGAACGTGCCGGTGACCATCGTGCCGGTGGCGTCGACGCCCCAGGGCGTCCTCTCGGCGGCGCCGAAGCAGGTGCGGGTCAAGATGGCGAAGCCGTACATTACGGTCGAGTAGCAAGGACCGGCGGGAAGAGGCGCGTGCGCGGGCCTGTTGTTTGATGTATGAGCGGGATCGCGCGCGCCCTTTGCCACACCTTCGCCATCCTCGGCGCTCTCGCGGTGCCGTCGCTGGCGTGCTCGTCCACGGATGGCCCCCGCGAGGATCGCATGCAGGTGACCGCAGCGCCGGCAACGCTGGAGATCGGCACCGCGCCGGCCGGCCGGCTGGTGCTGCACCTCGACGACGTCCAACTCGCCGAAGGGCAGGCCGCCACCTTCCGCGTCTTCGTGAACCGGCCGGACGCCACGGCGGCCACGCCCGCCGACGCGAAGGGCTTCGTCCAGGAGCTCTATCTGGTGCCCAGGCGCTCGCGCCCGTCGGCGCTCGGGGCCCGGCAGCCGGGCCAGAACCTGGCGCTGCCGCTGCCCGCCGGCCTCGTCGGACCGGGAGAGCGCATTACGGTGACCCTCGTGCCCGTGGGCGCGGACGCCGAGGGCCGGCTGAACCAGCCGGGCCAGGTCGACATCACGCTCAAGCGGCCGTACGTCACCGCCGAGCGCTGATCCTCACTCTTCGATCATCCGCAGCCGTTCCGGCAGAGATGCCAGGAACGGCCCGAGGTCGTCCGCATCCGGCAGGGTGATCTCCAGCTTGCCGTTCTTCAGGCGTGCGACTTTCCCTTCTCCCTCCATGACGAGAGGGACCTGGATCGCCTCGCGCTCCAGCGGGATCTCGTCGGTCACCTCGAAGAGCCGGTTCATCGCCTGCTGATCGATGACGCGCATCCCTTATCCACCCTCCAGGATCCGGTACGGCACCACGCGCAGGACTTCGGCCAGCGAGGTCACTCCCTCGCGCGCCTTGACGAGGGCGTCGTCGCGGAGCGTGCGCATCCCTTTCCCCATCGCGGCGGCGCGGACGCCGTGGATCGGCGTGCCGTCGGCGATGAGATCGGCCATCTGGCCGTCCATGACGAACATCTCGTAGACGCCGAGCCGGCCCTTGTAGCCGGCGCCGGCGCAGACCTCGCAGTCCCGCCTGGGCTGCGGCCGGAAGAACGGACCGTCGGCCGGACCGAGGCCGAGGCGCCGGGTTTCCTGGTCGTCGGCAGGCGCTTCCACGCGGCACTGCGGGCAGAGCCGGCGCACCAGCCGCTGCGACACGGAGCCGAGGAGGCAGGCGGCGATCAGGCCGGGATCGACCCCCAGCGTACGCAGCCGCGAGACGGTGCTCACGGCGTCGTTGGTGTGCAGCGTCGAGAGGACGAGATGGCCGGTCTGCGCGGCGCGGACGGCGGCGCTCGCGGTGTCCTCGTCGCGGATCTCGCCGATCAGGATGATATCGGGGTTCTGGCGCATGAAGGCGCGGGCGTACTCCGCGAAGCCCATCTGCGAGGAGACCTGCTTCTGATTGGTCTTCGCGAAGTGGTACTCGATGGGGTCCTCGACGGTGAGGATCTTGTTGGCGGGCGTGTTGATGCGGTGGATGGCCGCGTAGAGGGTGGTCGTCTTGCCGCTGCCGGTGGGGCCGGTGACGAGGATCATGCCCTCGGGGTTGGCGATCAGGCGCTCGAAGAGGCCGAGCGCCTCGCCCAGGCCGAGCTTGTCGAGCGGCAGGGGCGCCGCGCTGTCGAGGATGCGCAGCACGGCGTCCTCGCCGAAAGGGCCGGGAACGACGGAGAGGCGGAAATCGACGATGCGCCCATGGCCGCCGTCGCCGTCCTCATAGAGGGCGCGTACGCGGCCATCCTGGGCCTTCCGCTTCTCGGCGATGTCGAGCCCGGAGATCACCTTCAGGCGCGTGACGGCCGCCTGGATGTTGGCCATGGAGAGCGGTGTCGCGACCTGGCGCAGCACGCCGTCGACGCGGTAGCGCACGTCGACGTCGTTCTCGTAGGTCTCGATGTGGACGTCGCTCGCCCCGAGCTGCACGGCGCGGCCGAGGATCTCGTCGAGCAGACGCGGCACGTCCTCGTCGTGCTCGAAGGAGAAGTCGCGCACCGGGCCGAGGAGGAGCTCCGCGCGGTCGCGTTCCGCTTCCCCGGTGTCGTAGCCCTCGTCAAGGGCCCGCCGGATCTCCCAGCCGTTGAGCCGCACGGGCCGCACCTTGCGGCACAGCGCCGCCTCGACCTCGGCCACCTGGCTCCGGCGCGCCGGATTGAGCATGCCGACCGTCACCGGCTCCTTGCCGCGCGGATCGACCCGGCCGAGGACGACCACCTCGTTGCGCGCGCAATAGTCGTAGTCGAGCAGCCGGACGGACCGGCCGTCGATCTCGAACTGGGGGAGCTCGGTGAACTCCGGATTGGCACCGGTGGGTTCTTCGGGCACTGGATCTCCTTTCAAACTGGTGGCTATTCTCGCACCGTCTGCCCGCCCGGGCATGAATGCCCGGTCTACCGAGGAAACGAAAAGCCTCCTGAAGGAGGCTCAGCCAACTCGCTTGATCTCCCCGGAGCCGGATTCATCCGGCTTCTTCGCACCGTAGCCCGGGCATTCATGCCCGGGCGGGAGGACCGGCGCCATTTCCCCTTTCTGCTACATTGGCTCCATGTCCTCCGCCGCTCCGACCGACCTCTTCCTCTCCCTCACCCCCGAGAAGGTGCTGGCGGCGGTGGAGACGGGCGGGCTCGAATGCAATCCCGTCTGCTATCCCCTGAACTCTTTCGAGAACCGGGTCTATGAGGTGGAGCTGGCGGACCGCTCCCGCGTCGTCGCCAAGTTCTACCGGCCGGGACGGTGGAGCGAGGAGCAGATCCTCGAGGAGCACCAGTTCCTGGAGGACCTCGCCGCCGAAGAGATCGAGGTGTGCACCATGCGTCCGTTCCCGGGAGGCGGCACCCTGCGGCGCATCGAGGGCATCTTCTACTGCCTCTCCGACCGCCGCGGCGGCCGCGCGCCCGACGAGCTCGACGAGGCCGCGGCCCGGCGGCTCGGCATGCTGGTCGGCCGCCTGCACAACGTCGGCGCGCGTCGCGAGGCGCGGCACCGGCTGCGGCTCACCGCCGACTCCTACATCCGCGAGGATCTCGATTGGCTGGAGGCGCACGAGGTGCTGCCGCGCCACCTGCGCGACCGCTACGCCGACGCGGCGCTCGCCATCGCGGCTCTCGCCGACCGCCGCATGGCGGGGGTGCCCGTCCACCGCGTCCACGGCGATCTTCACCTGGGCAACATCCTCTTCCGCGACGGCCTCCTGCGCGTGCTGGACTTCGACGACATGGTGGTGGGCCCGGCCGTGCAGGACCTCTGGTTGGCGCTCCCCGGCCGCGACGCCTACACGCTCGGCTTGCGCGAGCGGTTCCTCGAGGGCTATCTGCAGTTCCGCGACTTCGACCGCGCGACCCTTGCGCTCGTCGAGCCCCTGCGCGGCCTGCGCATCGTCCACTACGCGGCTTGGCTCGCCCGCCGCTGGCACGACCCCGCCTTCCCGGCCGCCTGGCCGCACTTCGGCACCGGGGAGTACTGGGAGCGGGAGACGCAGGACCTCGAGGAGCAGCTCGCCGTCATCCGCGGCGAGATGGCGCCGGAGGACGCCGAGGCCCGCCTTACCGAGGAGGCGGCAGCCGAGGAGGAGCCGACGTTGACGAACAAGGATTTCTTCTGGGATTGGGAGGGGTAGGGGCTGTGCTACCATCCCGCCGCTTTCGGCGCAGCCCGGAGAACTGATGGAGATCTACGACAACATCCTGGAGACCCTGGGGAACACTCCCCTGGTGAAGCTCGGCCGGTTTCATCCCGGACCCAGCACGCTGGCGGCCAAGGTCGAAGCGTTCAATCCCGGCGGCAGCGTCAAGGACCGCATCGGCATCGCGATGATCGAGGCGGGCGAGAAAGCCGGGCTCCTCAAGCCGGGCGGCACCATCGTCGAGCCCACCTCCGGCAATACCGGTGTCGGCCTCGCCATGGCGGCCAACCTCCGCGGCTACAAGCTGATCTGCACCGCGGCCGACAAGATCCCCAAGGAGAAGGTGGCGCTTCTGGAGGCCATGGGAGCGGAGGTCATCACCTGCCCGACCAACGTCGACGCGAAGGATCCGCGCTCCTATTACAAGACGGCGGAGCGCATCCGCGACGAGCAGGGGGCGTACCTTCCTTACCAGTACTACAACCAGGCCAATCCCGAGGCGCACTACCGCACCACCGGCCCGGAGATCTGGCGCCAGACCGACGGCAAGATCACCCACTGGGTCTGCGGCGTCGGCACCGGCGGCACGATCAGCGGCACCGGCAGGTTCCTCAAGGAGCAGAATCCCGCCATCCGCGTGGTCGGCGTGGACACGGTGGGGAGCGTCTACGCCTACTACTTCGAGCACCGCGAGCTGCCGCCGGCGGAGCAGATCCACCAATACCTGATCGACGGCATCGGCGAGGACTTCATGCCCTCCACCGTGTGGTGGGACACCATCGACGAGATCGTCACCGTCGACGACAAGACCGCCTACAAGGCGACGATGCAACTGGCGAAGAAGGAATCGATCTTCACCGGATCGTCGGGAGGCGCGGCCGCAGCGGGCGCCCGCCAGGTGGCGCAGTCGCTGGGCGAGGACGGCCTCGTGGTGACCCTCTTCCCCGACTCCGGCGAGCGCTACCTCTCCAAGCTCAACAAGACCTGGATGCGCGAGAAGGGACTGGACGGATAAGATTATTCGGGAGCTGCTGCTTCCTGCAGGTCCGAGACCAGGCGCTCCTTGAAATTTTCCAGATCCTCAGCTTCCGCTTGATCCATGCCTGTGACGCGGGCCAGAGCTGTCGGTCGCACATCTCTCAAAATCCAGGCGAGCGTCAGCGGCGAGAATCCGGCATCTTTGCGTGGAGCGTCCTGAAGAGCCCGCTTCAGGTCGGCGCCGGCCTGTAGCAAGGAGCGAACGTCAATGAGGTCCCGAATCTCGGCCCGGCCGAGCAGAGCGCAAAGCTTGTTGACGAGGATCTCGTGCGGAGTATCGACCGAGATCGAGATATCCTGGATCCTGACCAGGTTGGGAGCCTCGACGGGCGGTATCGACTCCGCAACCAAGTCGACGATGCAGACCTCCTGACCGTCGCTAACGCGAAACTGATAGAACGAATCTCCGCTTTGTACAACGGCGATCTCCAGACCGGCAGTGGTGAGTCGATCCCGGACCTTTTGTGGGAGACCTCCGAGCTGACTCTGGCCGTGCCAGAACAAATCCAGATCCTTGGTGATCCGATGTTTCAGGTGGAAGCCGACCAGAGCGCCGCCACCCGTCAAAGTCCAAGGCGGCCGAATATCTGCAAGGACTTCAAGAATGCGCCACTGGAGCGCGGTCAGCTTATCGCCAGACATGCCCGCGCGCTTCCCAGGCCTCGAAGAGCCAGGACCAGAACTCCCGTTTCTTCCCGAGATAACGCTCGAGGCGAGGCCACAGATCCCGTATCTCTCGGGCAGAGACGAAAGAGAAGACATCGTCCGGCTTGGCTTGGCGCATCAGCTTCCCGATCAGATAGGAGCGGACCTCGGGATCGGGATCGCGGAGGGCCTCCCGAAACTCGTCGAGAGTCATTGTGGAATCCCAAAGGAAGTAGGGATGCCCCTCCTTATCCACGAGAAGCTCCGGCGAGGTCGGATTCAACATAGGGGCAGAGTAGCAAATCTCCAGGAAGTTCGAGACTCGGAACTTTTATAGGATCTCCGCCATGTGCCTACCTGCCTTACTCGCCAGCCTCCTGTCTCTTTCCCTCACGAGCTGCGCCGGCTCTCCATTTCCAGCCCTGAAATCGCGAGCGGCCCAGCCCGAAGAGAAGGTCGAGCCTCTTCCGCCGCTCGACCATGCTCCCCTGCTGCGCGGCCGGGCCGCCACGTATCTGGCGCCGGATGAGCCGGTCCTGGGAGTCGAGATCGGCGGCGACGCGCGGGCCTATCCCCTGCGCATCCTCGACTGGCACGCCGTGGCCAACGATACGGTCAACCGGGTTCCCGTCGCCTTGGCCTGGTGCCGTCCCTGCGGCTCGGCCGTTCTCTACCGGACCGATACGCCTCGCGGCACGCTGATCCTCGCTTCTTCAGGCTACCGCGCGGGAGATCAGCTCCTCGCCGACCGCGAGACCGGCACCCTGTGGAGCCAGCTCACCGGCAAGCCGGTCCAGGGCGCGTTGGCGGGCTCCGGCATCGAGCTCCAGCTCCTGCCGGTGGTGCTGACCACCTGGGGGAGCTGGTTGGGGCTCTACCCGGAGACGCGGGTGCTCTCGCTGGAGACCGGGGTCCGGCGGGACTACCCGGCCGGCGGGAAACCGGATACCGGCGCGGAGTCGTCCTGGATCTACGGCCTCGTCGCCGGCGACGTCGCGAAGGCGTATCCCGTCGATCGCCTGGCCCAGGAGAAAGTGGTGAACGACGAGCTGGCCGGGCGGCCGGTGGTGCTCGTCTGGGAGCCCGGGACGGACGCGAAGAATCGCACCATCCGCGCCTACGAACGGGGAGACCGCACCTTCGCGTCCAACGAGCGCGTGTTCATGGGCATGACCTTCCTCGCCGACCAGGACGGCCACCCCTGGCGCCTCGGCGAAGAGGCCCTCACCACGCCGGAGGGCAAGAGCCTGCCGCGCCTTGCCGGCCGCCTGTCTTTGCAGTCGGGATGGCTCGCGGCCTACCCGACGACGCTGATCTACGGCCAGGCGAGCACCCCGTAGTCCCGCCGAACACGGCAAGCCTTTTGCAACCGCAAACGGCCACGCCAGCCTCCCAGCAAAGGCGGCGGCATCGATGCGTCGTCCGAAACCGCAGAACCTCTGGTACGTCGTCCGGGAGACGATCGCGAACTGGAACAAGCACGGGGCGTCCACGCACAGCGCGGCCCTGGCCTATTTCTCCCTCTTCTCCATGGCGCCGGTGCTGATCCTGGTCATCGCGCTCTCCGGCCTGGTGTTCGGAGCGGACGCGGTGCGGGGACAGATCGCGCGCGAGCTCAGCCGCTTCATCGGTCCGGACGGCGCGGCGATGGTGCAGGAGATCGTGGCCGCGAGCGCCAAGCCGAGGACGGGACGGACGGCCGCCGCCTTCGGCGTC
>DATBGJ010000058.1:0-4861 GCA_036558045.1 Thermoanaerobaculia bacterium | reverse complement strand
GGAACGCTCCCCGGCGTCGTCGATTCGAAAACCCCGCTGGCCGATGCCGCGGTGCGGTTCCTCCCCTGGGGCGGCCTGTTGATGACCGTCGGCGGCGTGATCTCGATCCTCGGCACCAACAGCAACACGGTGCTCTCCGGGCCGCGCTATCTCTATGCGCTGGCGCGGGACGGCTTCGGGCCCGCGTTCCTGGCGCGGCTGCATCCGCGCTACCGCACGCCGGCCGCGGCCATCGTGCTGCAGACGGCCATCGCCCTGCCGCTCGCCTTCACCGGTTCCTTCGAGGCGTTGGCGACGCTCTCCGCCGTGGCGCGGCTCGCCACGTACTTCGGCACCGCGTTGTCGGTCCCCGTGCTGCGGCGCAAGCTGCCGCCGGGAGCCGTGCGCCTGCCCGGTGGCCCCACGATCCCCATCGCCGCCGCTCTGCTGTGCGTGGCTTTCGCGGCGAGCGCCAATCTGCGGAACCTGATCGCCGGTGCGATCGCGCTCGTCGTGGGCGGCGCGATCTACGCCTTGCGGAGGAAATCCGCTATCCCTGGTACGGAACCCTGAGATAGCCTCGCGCTTTGTCCCGCACCTCGTCGGGAGGCCGGACGCCCAACGCCCGGTTGTACCAGTACAGGGCCTCTTCGCGGCGGCCCAGGGCGTCGAGGGCCATGCCGCGATAGAGGCGGCCGTAGGCCTTGTAGTCGGCGTCCGTCCTGCCGCGCGTGGGCAGGATCTCCAGCCATGAGAGGTGGGAGAGCGCCTCGTCGTAGATCCTCCGCTTCACCTCGTCCCGGCCGAGGACGTAGAGGGCCTGCTGAGTCACGTCGCCGCGATAACCGGTCCGCCCTTCGGCGTGCCGCGCCAGCACGTCGAGGAGGTCCTGGCGCTCGTCCGGCCACAGGCTGAGCCGGGCGAAGGAACGACCCTCGTAGACGTGGAAGAGCGCGTTGTTGGGATAGCGGTTGCGCAGCCAGCGGGCGTAGTGGAGGGCCGTGGCGTAGTCGCGCTCGAAGACGTAGTTGATCTGCAGCAGACAGAAGGCCGCCTCGGTGGGAACGAAGGTCCCCTTTTCCACGGCTTGGGAGAGCTCCGTCAGGCCGAGCGCGCGATTCCCCTTCGGGAAGAAGCGGGCGAAAGGCTTGAGGATGGGATACTTCTCGGGCGCCACCGCGGTGAGGTAGTTGAAGAGGCCCTCCCCGAACAGCAGGTCGGGATTGTCCGGCTGACGTTTGCGCACCTCCTCGAAGTAGTGCATCGCCTTCTGGCCGTCCCGCGCCGCGCGCAGCCAGTTCCTGCGGTCGGTGTGGAGCCTGCCGCGGAAGGCGAGGGCCCCCGCCTTGAAGAACAGCGCGTCGATGTCGTCCTTGTCGGCCCGCAGCCGCCGGTCGCAGCGCTTGATCACCTCGTCCATGGCAGCGAAGAAGGCATCGTCGTGCGACGTGTCTTCGGGATCCACCTGGATCTCCCACCAGGGCGCGAGGGCGAGGAGAAGGGGACCGACAGGATGGCCCGGATAGCGTCGTTCGACCTCGGCGAAAATCGCGTTCGCCGCCGCGAAGTCCATGTCGTACAGGCGGTCGAGGCCGCGCCGCGCGTCGATGCGGAACGCTTCGTCCTCCAGGATCGACTGCTGCTTCGCGGCCGCGGGAACGGCGAGGAGGAGCAGCGAGAACGGGATCCAGAAACGCGCCAGTTGCCGATGCATGGGGTAGGGCCTCCGAATCTGAAGGAAGAAAACGGCGAGGAGGGGAGGAGGTATTCCGGGTGTGTTGCCCTACGTATGAACCGCTCCTGCGATAAGGTTCGACTGAACCCCGGAGACAGGTGTGGCCTCTACCGTCTCACCAACTTCCCCATATCCCCATCCCACCGCCACGCCGCCTCGGAGCCCTGCAGGTGGACGCCGCCGAGCCAGCGGTCGATGCCGTGGATGTGCACCCGGTCGTCCCGGCCCTCCAGGATCGCGCGGCCGGTCGTGGTGAGGCTCAGCCGCTGTGCGCGGACCGAACCGTTCGGGGCGGGCTCGATTCGCAGCAGCGGCCGCGGCGGCGTGGCCAGCTCGCGCAGCACGCGCAGGAAGGAGACGTCTCCCATATAGACCCTCTCCTCCATGCCCTGGGTGGCGCGGAACAGCTCCTCGAACGTCGAAGCTCCGTCCGCCAGGCCGTGCAGAGCTTGCCGCTCGGAGCGGGAGAGGCCGTTGGATGTCGCGGGGAACTCCTCCAGGTGGCGGTGCAACGCGACGGCGAGGAAGGGAAGGGGGGAGAGATCGCGGCGGAGCAGCGCCTCCAGGCCGGTCGGTTCCGGAGCGCAGAAGGCCCGCCAGGCGTCGCGGGCGAGGAGCTTCTGGCCTTCGTTGACCCGCTGCCGGCGGTCGAGGAGCGAGGCCATCTGCTGCGGCGAGAGCTGGCCCAGGCCATGGAAGGGCACCACGCCGGGGAAATCGCCGATGCAGATGAGCGAGAGCTCCGTGCCGCCGAGGTTGCGGCCGGCGAAGCCGTCGAGCACGCGGATCAGCAGGAGCTGGTCGAAAAGGTCGTGCTCGAACCAGAGGATCACCTCCTCGTAGGAGCGGTAGTCCTCCAGCGTGTGGTCCCAGCGCGTCAGGGCGGCCAGACAGGAGTCGTAGTCGTCGTAGCCGCTCTCGGCCAGGTAGCGCGCGCGCACTTTGCGCCAGCGCTCCGGCGGCAAGCCGCTCGGCGCCGGACCCTCGTGCAGCACGTCGGCCGTCACCGAGACTTCACCGGGCACCCCGGCGAGCCGGATCAGCTCGGCCGCGACGTCGCCGTTCGTCACGTGCAGCGCGCGGCGCGCCGGCGCCGGCCTGGGGACCCGGCCGATGGGAAGCGTGTCGTTGAGCGAGAGCGGGGCAGGAGGAGGCGGTGGAGCCTGCACCACCGGCGCCGCCGGAAAACGGAAACCCAACTGCCGCATCAAGTCCGCGGCGGTCAGGGAGCGGGAGGGAGCGGGATCGGCCATGGCGTTCGGCCCGGCGGACGCATGCAACTCTGACGATATTCTACATTCTACCCCTTCTCCTTGGCGATCGGTCCCAGCTCGGCGCGAACCGCCCGCAGGTAATCGGCGGGTGCCAGCAAGATCTGCAGGCCGCGCAGCCCGGAAGAGACGGAGACCGAGTCGAACAGCTCGAGCGTCTCGTCCGCGAACACCGGGTATTCCTTCCGGCAGGCCAGGGCCGTGACGCCGCCCCGCACGTAGCCGGTGAGCGGCCGCACCTCGCGCAACGGTACGAGCTCCACCCTGCGGTCGCCGGAGAGGCGGGCGAGCGCCTTGAGGTCCAGCTCGGCGTCGCCCGGCACTACGGCCAGCAATACACCCGTGCGGTCTCCCCGCGCCACCAGGGTCTTGAAGACCTGCTCCGCCGGCAGTCCCACCTTGCGGGCGACCGTCTCGGCGGAGAGGTCTTCCGGGTCCGCCTCGTACTCGCGCAGCTCGTAACGGAGGCCGAGCGCGTCGAGCAGGCGGGCGGCGTTGGTCTTACCTGCCAGGCTTCGCTTCGTCCTTTTTCGCGGTTTCCAGGTTGATCTCGACCTTGACCTCGTCGCCCAGGATGGCGCCGCCGTTGTCGAGGGCGTGGTTCCAGGTGATGCCGTAGTCCTTGCGGTCGAGGGTGGTCGAGGCCGCGAAGCCCGCGCGGACGCCGCGCATGTTGGCCTGGCCGAGATAGGTCACCGGCAGGGTGACCTCCTTGCTGACGCCGTGCATGGTCAGGGTGCCGGTGACGTTGTACGTGTCCTTGCCCGCGGGCTTGATCGACTTGCTCTTGAAGGTGATCTCGGGGAACTTCTCGACGTCGAAGAAGTCGGCCGAGCGCAGGTGCTTGTCGCGGTCGGACTGGTTGGTGTCGATGCTGGCGGCCTTGATCTGGAACTCGACCGAGGAAGCCGGCAGGTTCTTCGGGTCCATCTGGATCGTGCCCGAGAAGTCGTTGAAGCGGCCGCGCACCTGGCTGACGAGGTGGCGGATCTGGAAGGTCACCTCGGAGTGGGCGGGATCGACGGTGAAGGTGTCGGCGTGCAGGGGCAGCGCGGCCAACGCGGTGAGGACGACGGCGGTGAACAGTTTGCGGTGCATGAGTTTCCTCCTGGATTCCTCTCTTACGGTATGTGTCGGGTTGAGGATCGGCGGTTTCGCGAGCGGACGGCGTCCAGCAACCAGAAGAGCCGATCCATTATTCCACGGCCCGTGCCATGGCATAATCTGCCCCTTCTTCGGCGCACCATGGACATCGCCTCTCCCAAACCTTCTCCAACCGATATCCGCCGTCCCGCCGTGATCCAGCTCGCGGGCGTCCTGCTCTTCCTGTTCATCCCGCTGGTGCTTTTCCTCTTCGTGCGCCATCCGGAACCGGTCGGGGTGAGCCTCGCCGCGGGGGTGATCCTCATGCTCGGGCACCGCTTCCTCGCGCGGCCTTACATGGAGCGGACGGCGCCGATCAAATGCGTGTGGTGCAACCGGGTTCTCGCGGCGCGGCCCGGGGAGACGCTCGAGCTGCAATCGGGTGGCCGCGCACTCCAGGCGCGCTGCTGCCCCGGGCATCGGAAGCCGGCGGCAAAGTTCTTCACCTTCCTGCACGCCTGGCGCTGGCCGCTGCGCCTCGGCATCTTCGTCCCCCTCCTCTTCCTCCTCGCCGCGCTCGCGGCCGCCGCCGCCGGCCAGCCCGCCCCCGTCCAGCTCGCCACGGCGTGGTTCCAGCTCGTCGTCGGCGTGACGGTGAACGTGGCGGCCTTCGGCTATCTCGCCGCCGGGGAAGCAGGCCCGCTCGACGCGCCGTTTCCGGCCCACAACTTCTTCCTGCTGGGGATCCGCAACCTGCTCTGGATCTTCCGGCTCGTCGGGGTGTGGTGGATCT
>DATBGJ010000057.1:0-3543 GCA_036558045.1 Thermoanaerobaculia bacterium | reverse complement strand
TCGAGGGGGTGATGGCCCCCTGGTCTCTCGGGCATACGGTCACTCTCTTCACCCGCAGACCCGCCGCCGCGGACAACTTCGGCTATGGCTTCTACCGCCAAGCCCGCTTCCTGAGCGCTCCGCCCCAGGAAGACCGGGCGGCCTACCGGCTGTTGCAAGCGAGCCGCTGCCGCTACCTCGTAACGACTGACCTCCGGCCGGTCCTCCCCGCCTATGCAGCGGCCGCGGGACGGCGCGGCCTGCCGGTCGAGGCCATGCTGGCTGTCCGCGTTCACGAGTCGGACTCGGACCAGCCGCTACCCTTTCTGCGCCTGGTGCTCGTCTCTGAGACGGCCTGGCCCGCCGCGAACGGCCGGCTCGTGCCGCGCTGGAAGGTCTTCCGAGTCCTGTAAGGACATCGAAACGCGTCAGCCCTCTTTTCGTGCCGTACTGCCCAACCGGATCAGCCGGTCCACCGGCGCGAACTCGTCCGTAAGGACGGGAATCTTCGCCATGTCCAGCTCGACCGGGCGGCGCCAGGAGACGAGAGCTGCCAGGGGCGGATCGAACCGGAAACGCCGGTCGAGCTCCCGGCCGCGCCTGAGCAGCTCCTCCGGCGACAAGGAGACCGGATCCTGGCTGGCCAGCAGGAGAACGTTGGGAGCTCGCCGCACCTGAAACACGTAGACCTGATCGAAACGGGCGCGGATCGTACGATACATAGCCTGGGAGAAGGGATCTTCGAGACCCGCCGCCAGGTTGAGCCCGAAGGTGCCACCGGGCGCGAGGTGGCGTTTGACCTCGTCCAGGAACTGCACGGTCGTGAGGTGGAAGGGCACGCTCAGGCCGATGTAGGCATCGCAGTAGATGAGATCCCAAAGCGTGGAAGAACCATGCAGGAACTGCCGGCCGTCGGCCACGGTGACTTTGATCCGCGGCCCGGTACGGAAACGGAAGAACCGCCGGGCGATCTCGGGCACCGCCGGATCGATGTCCACGTAGTCGATGGTGAGCTCCGGGATGCGCGCCGAGAGGTACCGCCCCACGCTTCCCCCGCCCAAACCGATCAGGGCCGCCCGCCGGATGTCCGGGTTCAGCAACAGGACGGCGGGCACCGCCTTGGCGTAGGGCAAGGCGGACTCGCCGTCGGCCAGGTAGATCGCCGCCTGCGGCACCCGGTCGCCTTCCAGGGTGCGGATACCTTCGCTCTCCCGCACTTGCAGGGTCTGGTACGGAGTCACCCGCTCATAGACGAGATCGCCGCCCCGACGGGGGACATACGAGGCGCCCGGCACGGCGAAGACCAGGAGGAGAACGGCAAGGAACGTAGTGGGCGCCTCGGCGCGGAAGGAGCCGACGAGGGCTATGCAGGACGTCGCCGCCGTGACCGCCGTGAGCAGGGCCAGGATATGGCGCAATTCCAGAAAGGGGATGAGAAGGAAGGTGCAGGCGAGGGTCCCGGCCAGACTGCCGAGGGTCGACAGGGCGAAGAGCCGCCCGGCGGTCCCCCCCAGGTGGCCGAGATCGCGGGCCGCCAGACGCACCGCCCAGGGAGAGACCGTGGCCAGGAGGAGGCTGGCGGGGCCGAACAGCACCGCGGCCGCGAGCAGCGTGCCCGCCGGAGTGCCGCCGGTCAGCTCCGCCAGCGACCCGGCCAGGCGCTGGCCGAAGAGCAGCAAGATCGCCTGACAGGCCGCCGCCAGGACGATCATCTGCCCCAGGGCGGCCACCGAGGGCCGGCGGTCCGCCAGCCGTCCGCCCCATAGATACCCCAAGGAGAGCGCCGCCAGAAAAACGCTGATGATCGACCCCCAGACGTAGACGCTGTTGCCGAAATGGGGCGCCAGCACCCGGCTGGAGAGGATCTCCAAGGCCATCAGCACACCGCCGCTGGCGGCCACGACCCAGTAGAAGCGCAGGCGGGAAAACATCCGGCAGCAGTATCGCACACCGGCTGCGGCGGCCGGGAACGGATACAATGCCGGCCCGGAGAAGCCCGGTGAACGTTCCCATCCTCGACCTCGGCCGCACCCGGCGGCGCATCGCCCCGCAGCTCGACGAGCGCTGGCGGCGCATCCTCGACCAGTCCTCGTTCATCCTCGGCCCCGAGGTGCGGGAGTTCGAGGAGGCCTTCGCCGCCTACCTGGGCGTCGAGGCCTGCGTCGGGCTCGCCAACGGCACGGACGCGCTGATCCTCGCCCTGCGCGCGCTCGATCTGCGGCCGGGAGACGAGGTGATCGTCCCCGCCTTCAGCTTCTTCGCCACGGCGGAGGCGGTCGCCCTGCTGGGCGGCAAGGTCGTCTTCTGCGACGTCGACGGCGAGACCTTGAACCTCGATCCAGAGGACGCCGCGGCCCGCGTGACGGACCGCACGGTGGGGATCATCGGCGTCCACCTCTACGGCCGGCCTTTCGACGTGGACGCCCTTCTCTCCCTCTGCGCGCGGCGCGGCCTGTGGCTGCTGGAGGACGCCGCCCAGGCTCACGGCGCCCGCTGGCAGGGCAAGCGGGTGGGCGGCTTCGGACAGCTCGCCGCCTGGAGCTTCTATCCCACCAAGAACCTCGGCTGCTTCGGCGACGGCGGCGGCGCCACCGGCAACGACCGCGCGCTGGTCGAGCGGGTGCGGAGCTTCGGCAACCACGGCCAGACCACCCGCTACCACCATACCGCCCTGGGCACCAACAGCCGGCTCGACAGCCTCCAGGCCGCCGTCCTCAACTGCCGCTTGCCCCTCCTCGACGAGGACAACGCGCGCCGCGGCGAGATCGCCTGCCGCTACCATGGCGCCCTCGCCGGCGTCGGCGACCTGCGGCTGCTGCCGGACCCTCCCGGCGCGCAGTCCGTCTATCACCAATTCACCGTCCGCACGGCGCGGCGCGACGAGCTGATGGCCCACCTCCGGGAGCGCGGCATCGCCTCGGCCGTCCACTATCCTTCGCCGCTCCACCGCCAGCCCGCCATGGCGGGTCTCGTGGCGGTCCGCGACGGCGATCTGCCCGTCGCCACCGCCGCGGCGCGGGAGGTCCTCTGCCTGCCGGTCTTCCCCGAGCTGGCCAACGAGGAGTTGGCGGCGGTCGCGGAGGCGGTGCGGAGCTTCTTCGGAGCCTAGGGCGGTGGCCACCGTCCATCTGGTGGACGCGAGCCCCTACATCTTCCGGGCGCACTTCTCGCTGCCGGGGAGCATCAAGACGCCGGACGGACGTCCCGCCGCCGCGGCGTACGGCTTCACCTCGTTCCTGCTCAAGCTGATCGCGGACGAGCAACCCAGCCATCTGGGCGTCGCCTTCGACCGCCACCTGAGCTCGAGCTTCCGCAACGAATTCTTTCCCGCCTACAAGGCGCAACGGGTCAAGCCGCCACCCGCGATCGAGGCCCAGATCGACACCTGTCTGGAGATCGCCGCGGCGTTGGGAGCCGCCACCTTCATCGACGACCGTTACGAGGCCGACGACCTCATCGGCACCCTCTGCGCCCGCCTGGAGGCGGCCGGGCACGGCGCCGTGATCGTCACCTCCGACAAGGATCTCGCCCAGCTCGTCAGCGAACGGACCAGCCTGCTCGACT